>JAZGCP010000182.1:0-5177 GCA_036477035.1 Acidimicrobiia bacterium
AGACGTCGCTTCGTGTTCGGCACCTCGACGCCAATCGCAGACTTGCCGGGAATGGGCACCAGGATCCTCACATCGGGCGTCGCCAGGGCGTAGGCGATGTCATGGGAGAGATTGGAGACCCGGTTGACCTTTACTCCGGGTGCGATCTCGATCTCATACCGGGTGACGGTCGGGCCGGGGACGATCTTGGTGAGCGCGGCGTCCACACCGTGTTGGACAAGGGTGTCTTCGAGTTGGCGAGCGGTGTTCTCCAGGGAACGCTTGTTCACCTCTCCACCGGTGCCGCCCTCCAACAGCTCCATTGGAGGCGACTCGTAATCTGATTTCGTGAGGTCGATGGTCTTGACCGCCGGTGTCTTCGCGCTTTTCGTCTCGGTTTCAACCACCTCGTCGGCGGGTTGGTCGATCTTGGGGCGAGACTGCGTCGGACGACTGTGTTTGCCCCGTTTCGCACCGGTAGCGGGGAGATCCGCTCCCAAAACGCGGGGTCTCCTGTCGGCACGTTTTCCGCCGAACAAAGAGCCCGCCCAACGTCGTAGCGTCTTCCCCATGTCAACGATCCCATGAAAGAGCTCTCGGACGGAGGTCTTGGTCATGATCAGCACACCCATCCCGACGGCTGCGGCCAGAACGACAAAGGCACCCCAGCCGCCGAGGACCCGGCGTAAGGGGAAAGCGATCAATGCACCAACGGCTCCACCGCGTTCCTGGACTATTTCGATGTTTGGTCGGAAGGCCACAGCACCGGTGAGCAGGTGAAACAGTGCCAGGGTGGCGATAAAGGCGGTAATTCCCCCGATCACCAGTCGGCGGGCGCCCTCGCGCGGCCTGCCGACGACCAGTGCTATCCCGACACCGAGAAAGGCTACCGGGAGAGCAAAACGCCACACCCCAAAAAGGAAGGTGCTCCCCGATTTCATTCCGTCACCAATCGGTCCGGCACGACCGATGAAGGCCAATGTGATGAGGATCGAGAGAACGACGAGGACAAGACCCCAGACATCGTCGGTCTGACCACCCAGAGTCGAGCGCACCGAGAAACGAAAGGCAGTCAGCTTCTGCCGGATCGCGCTTTGGGGTGCTTTCTTGTTCTTCTTCGGCTGGGACACCCGTCTCCGCCCGGTTCCCTTCCGGGTGGGTGTCCGGATTGCCATGTGATTGGAACAATACCCGGTGTTTCGATTGAGCGCAGTGCAATCGACGCCGACCCCGATGATTCCATGCGAGTTTGAGTGTTTGGATCCCGAGGAGCAGAGCAAGGGACTAACCACTTCTACGACGAAGACGAGTCAAGAAGGCGAGGCCTACTCGGAGAAAGCCTCTGGCCGAATCTGTGGGCCGATACAAGATGCCAGACGAGGAGAAACCTCGAAAGATCCTCGGATGGATGTCACCATTGGAGAACTCGCCGAAGTGTTGTGGTGACCCCTTGAGCCGACGGCACTCAGGTGCGGGTGAATCGGGAGCAGAAGTGTCGAACTCTGCTGCAGGCGAAATCCACTACCTGGAAGAACATACAAAAAGGCCGCCTGACCGGCTTTTCGGAGTGCAAGAGTTGTCACCGTCTTTTGACGAGATCCCCAGCGACTCGCCAAAGAATCCGTGCGGGATGTCTACCTCGCTATCACCGGCTGCCTCGACGACGACGTGGAAGAGATCCAGTCGCTCGGTCGCACCTCCCCGACGGTGACTGGACTTATCTCGGCGACCTCCCGACGATCGGCGCGACAATGCAGCGATCCCGGGCGGTGGCACCCGGGTGAGTTTCAGTCGAAGCATGTGCCGAGACTGTTGACAACGACGTTCACCGACGCCTTGGATTCGTTGCCGACGCCGTCCGTGGCTCTTATCACGATGACGATTGATGGTGATGTGCTGTCCGCTACCGACATATAGTTGAAGGGTCCAAAGTTCGCTGCATAGACGCCGTTAGCCGGCATCATTGGCAGGGTGATTGACGCACTGCCAATCGTCCATGATGCTTCGACAATCACGACGCCCGAGTCACCATCCGAAACCACTGCCGTTATCTCTGAGATCCGGGCGAAGTTGGGGGGACATGAGAGGAAGTCCTCGTCCAACTCCCAGATCTGACCGGGACTACTCGATGCAGGAGCAATCGACGGTGGCGTCGTGTCAGGCAGCGTCGCGGATGAACTTGTCGTGGTCGGCGCAGCTGTCGTAGTCGGTGCGGATGTATTGGGATTCGAAGACGGATCGGGTGCGGAAGTCGGTGTCGTCGACGCGGGTCCCACCGGCCCATCCCCAACGGGTGAAGTGCCTGTGAGATCACTAATCACGTCATCGGAGGGCACACTCGTCGCTCCGGCGATCGTTGCTGGAGCGTCACTTCCCATGGCAGCGCCCTCTTCGTTGGCCGCAAGCCCGGCCGGCGCGTCACCGGCAAAGAGTACGGCCGCGGCGCCCGATGCCAAACCTAAAAGAGCGATGAGCGCTGCCACAAAGGCGAGCGTCTTCCGCGGGCGTCTCCTTGCCGCTCCGGTACCTCCAGGCGAAGACCCGGAGATCCCCTCCCAGATAGCCGCCCCGAGACCGTTCGGCGGCGGAACAGCAGCAAGTGCGGCAAAGATCTCCATCGGAGCGACCAAAGCCCTCCTCTTCTCGTCGCAGACATCGCAATTGCGAACATGACGGTCCACGGTTCGTCGGAGCGATGCTGCGACCGGTGGCAGCGATTCGGAAGCAACGATGCGCGAAAGCTCATCGCAGTCCCTGGTCCCTTTCCGAATGAGCAGATACGTCGAGATGGCAGCACCTGTCCGCTCCTTCATACGGTTTAGCTTGGTGTAAGCGTTTCCTTTGGAGATGCCGAGCACTTCGGCGATCTCCGCGCTCGAGAGCCCTTGGCGCACATGCAGGTCGAGAACGGTGTAGGTGTCTGAGTCCAAAGATTCGGCTGCCTCCCAGACGAGTGCCGCTGAATCCGCCAGCTCGGCGGATGCCATCGGGTTGGAGAGGGCATCGTCGTCAATCGCCATCAGGAGCGGGTTCAATCCTGAATCGTCGTTAGTGATGGTCGCCGTGGGGACATCCCGCCTGGCGCGGCGAAACTCGGCTAGCAACTCGCGGCGCACGATGGCAAACAGCCATGTTCGGAACGCGCCCGGGTCTCGCAGCTGCCTGATCCGCTCGTGCGCCTTCAAGAACGCATCCTGAACGGCGTCTGCCGCCTTGTGGCGGTCTCTCGTCGTCCTGACAGCGAAGTCATAGATGCGCTCGAAGTAACGGCGGTAAAGCTCTTCGAAAGCCTCCATCTCCCCCGCCTGCGCCGCGAGGACCAACTCTGAGTCTGCGAGCTGCGTCGCGACCTCCTCTCAGTTCTCCGTGGGGAGAGTGCCGGGCGGGCATGAATCATCCGGCCCCGGGAAGATGGCGCCCATCCGCGACCCCCAACCTTCTGATGCGTGGGAGAGAGTCACCGGGGCTCGACGTTTCACGAATCGCTGATGAACGGAAACGGATAGTCGAATCGCCATGCTTCGATGCCGCCGGGCTCCAGCAGAACCACCCTCAGTTGGGCTTCGCCACTTGAACTCTCGGTTCCATCGCTCGTGACAAACGGCATGGGCACGGTCACGACGAACTCGCCTGCGCCGCAATCGCTTGCGCAGCGAAGCTCGGTCCTAGGAATGGAGATCCAATGTTGGACAGTAGCGACGTCGTCGGTGCCGGCCCTGGCCAGCGATATCTCGAAAAGGAAACCCCCGTTGGTCACCACACCATCCGTGTGCTGAAAAAGGCAAACCTCAGGTGAGCCAGTTCCGACGAACTCAACGACTAGTACGTTCGGCCCTGGCCAGTCGATCACATACGGCCGACATTGTGACTGCGCAGCCGCAACGAATGTAGCCGAAGATATCGCTGGCTCCGGAGACACCTCCGACGTGAAGACACCATCGACAAAAACCCTGACGATTCGAGTCCATGGCACCCACACATCGGCCGCCTCCGCATACACCACCCGATCAGCGGCGTCTAACTCGTAGATACACACCGAATAGCCGATCGAACCGTGCAACGGCAGCGCATGAACATCCAACGCATCCCATTCTCTTCCCCAAGGCCAATCGTCGCCAGAGGTGTCGATGCTGTAGGTGTCCATAGCGATGGCCTGGGTGCCCAGTCCGGTCGGCCTCGTCGGAGTGGCCCCATCAAACGATGGATCACAGCCTTCGATCGCCGACTCCGCCATCAGTTCTCCGCTCGCCACCGGAACCCGCCGGCGGGCCTGAACCACCGTACGTGTACCCTGTGAGGAGTCTCGGAATGCCCGAACATAGAGCGTGTCGCGTCCGATCGATGTCAATCCGCTGCGTGGCCGACGACGCTCATTGGAACCGGTGTGCAGGAATCCTCCGGTGGCGAATCCGAGTTCATCATCATCATCCGGCTCGTAGGCGGACGTGAGGAAGACGGCATGTTTCACCGTTCCTTCCTCCACGCGGATGGGAACCTCCATGCAGAATCGGATCCGTGGGGTGTCCACGCTCGATTCGTCCAAATCCTCATACCATTGGGTGTCGAGATCCGCCGGGGTCGTGCTAAATGTGACCACGGCATCCGGTGGTTGGACTCTCAGGGTGTTACCTGTGCCTGGACCGATATTCCACATGATCGACCGCAATCGTCCAGGTCGATTGGTTACAACCCGCATTCGGAATGTGGTGTCATCACTGCGACACTCCGGGTGGGCATCGGGGGTACCAAGGACGATGCGGACGGGATCGAGTACTTCTAGTGAGAACGGGACGATCGTTCCACCGAAACCGCCCGGAGGACAACCCGCCGGAGGCGTCGCCCCCGGCGTCATTCCCGCACAGATGTCGAGTGCTGTGAACCGGTCAACACCAAGATCCCGATCGGCGGTGAGTTGGTCGATCTGCGGGTGGAGGAATGGCGCCGCCTCGAGAACCTCGATGGGCACCTCTTCCGGAAGACCTGACGAGCCGAAAGGATCGCCCTGACCGCTATCTGTCCGATCTGCGGCGTCGATTTGAACGAACACCTGACCACCCGCTGCCGGATCGCCAAGCTGCTGACCGACTACCCCCGCATCATCGAGGTAGTCAGATGTCGCCGCGACTTCATCTGCTCGATCTAGGAGATCTTGCTCGGTCTCGTCCTCGGCCGGAACAACGGGGTAAGACCTCACAGCG
>JAZGCP010000183.1:0-4341 GCA_036477035.1 Acidimicrobiia bacterium
GCAGCCTCGGACTCCGGCGCAGCCACGTGTACCGGCTCCCCACGATCAGCACCGTCCCTGAGTGCGGCAACCAGGGGCACGCTCCCGAGCAACGGGACACCGAGTTCTGCGGCGAGTTCCGCTCCCCCACCGCTACCGAAGATCTCGTACTTCTTCCCGTCGTCGCCCATAAACCAGGACATGTTTTCGACCACACCCAGCACATCCTGGTTGACCTTCTTCGCCATGGCGGCAGCACGCTTGGCAACCCGCTGCGCCGTCGGCTGTGGGGTGGTCACCACGATGGTCTGCGCTCGTGGCACGAATTGCGAAATCGAGATGGCAACGTCGCCGGTGCCCGGAGGCATGTCGATGAGCAGGTACTCCGGTTCGTCCCACCAGACCTCGTTCAGGAACTGCTCGAGCGCCTTGTGGAGCATGGGTCCGCGCCAGATGACCGCCTGATCGTCACCCACGAAGAAGTCCATCGAGATCGCCCGGACTCCATAGGCTGCCGGGGGAACGATGAGATCGGTGAGCGCCGCCGGTGGATCGGTGATGCCGAGCATCTTTGGGATGGAGAAGCCCCAAACGTCGGCGTCGATCACGCCGACGTCGCGACCCGCCCGAGCCAGAGCGACCGCGGTGTTGGCCGTCACCGAAGATTTCCCTACTCCACCCTTACCCGAAGCGATGGTGATCACTCGAGTCCGCGATCCGGTGCCGCCAATCGTCTCTGCGCTCCCATCTTTGAGC
The DNA here is from genome assembly GCA_036477035.1 of Acidimicrobiia bacterium. Taxonomy (GTDB): domain Bacteria; phylum Actinomycetota; class Acidimicrobiia; order Spongiisociales; family UBA11373; genus JACZWZ01. The sequence goes on from JAZGCP010000183.1 coordinate 736, forward strand.
CGTGCCGACAGCGCCGCCGAGTCGGCATCGGTCATGATCGCCACGTCGATGGCTACCTCGCCGACACCATCGAACGCCTTGACGGCTTGCGCGATCTGCTCGCCGAGAGCCTCTGCCGGCCACGCCGGTGACGGAACCGACACGCCGATCGTTGCGGTCGTGCCTTCGATCGCCACCTCACGAACCATCGCCAGATCAGCAAGCGACCGCCTCAGCGCAGGTTCTATGACACCGTCGACTGCTGAACGGATTTCGGTTACTCCGGGCACGAACGGTCCTGAGGTCGGGGAGCGCGATGCTACCGGTGCCGGGAGCGTGAGCCATCAGGCGAAGCGGCGCTATACCACGAGACCTACCAGGCGCCGCCGCCACCCCCGCCGCCTCCACCGCCTCCGCCCGAGAAGCCACCGCCTCCGCCGGAAGACGACGGTGGCGTAAAGGCTCCGCTGAGGGCGTTCTCGATTCCCGAAATGGCGTTAGAAGAGTGGCCCCCGTAGCCGTGGGTTCCGTACCAGTAGAGACTGCTCTCCTGGACCTCTCCGGGAGCGCCCAGGCGGGCAGCTTCGAGCACATCCTCGGCCACTCCGAGCGCGATGCCGTAGACGAGATAGTCCTCCCACAAGGCGAGAGACATCGCAGGTGCCTCCTCGAGTCGGCTGAAGTCCTCGAGGTATCGCTTGAACGCCAGCCACCGCTCGTTGACCAGCGCACCTTCGTTCGTCCGCCGTACCCAAATGGATCGCCTCGCTGCCAGCACCGCCGTGAGCAACGAGGCGGTGACCGTGAGCACGACGATCCCGGTCCGTAGCAAGAACAGGTCGATGGAGTCGATCACCGAGTCGAGGAGTGGAGCCCCCACAAACCAACCGAACACTCCGATGCCGAGGAACACCAGGAACACCGATCCCGGACCCCGGAATCGAGAACCGGGCTCGATGAGGCCGGCCGATGACACGGCTTCCTCCACCTTCTCCCGGAACGAGCTGTACGTGGTTGCGTTAGCGGCAGCGTCCTCGCGGATCTTCTTGCGAAACTTGATCAGAGGCATCGATCCTTCGTCGACCACCCGCTTGACGACCGTCACCACCGACCGTTCGTATGCCTTGAGAGAGCGTTCGGTATCCCCCAAACCGATTTCGAGATCCGAGACCGTCTCGCGCTTGAGACCACCCCATGTACGGTGCTCGACCGACACCGGCTCTGCCGTAAACACCCCCTGTCTGATGAGATCGAACAGGGTGGCGGTGAATTCAGCCTCGTCCGCCGCACCCTGGGACACGAGCGCCCCGACCACAGCAGGACGATGGCCGGTCGGCATCGAGTGCTCATACTCCTGGTCGTATTCGACCTTCGGTTCCTTGCCGAACCGAACGAACCCCCAGCCGAGAGCCACCGGTATCGGAAGCACGAACAACAGCAGGATGAGCAGAGTCACATTTCGCTCGTGCAGGAAACGGTCTGCAGCCTCCACCGCGTCGGCGTCACGCACCTCGAGCGCGGCTTCCTCAGCCAGGATGCCGTCGAGGCCGGGACCGTCCACGACGGTCGCTCCCTCGGTCGAACTGAGAAGATCCCGCGGAAACACCACACGGAACCCGACGAACTGCCGCGCCGGAACCGCGTTGGCTTCCAGGGTCGGCGACACCCCGTCCACTCCCAGTCTGGTGAAGCCGTCGGCGGTGGCGGCGTGGCCCCACACGAGTACGTCGCCGGAAACGGCACCGTCGGGAAGGATCGCTTCTGCTTCGAGGTGGTCGAGCGAGAATTCCCACTCGTCGCCCCATACCTTGAGATTCACATCGACCACGTCGTCATAGGCCACGGCGAGTCCATGCATCCGATACGAAACGGTGAAGGTCCTCGACTCGTCGGTCGCCCGGTAGTGCCAGACGACACGGATCCGCGAACCCAGATTCTCGACGCCGAAAGAGCCGGGATCTCCGGTTGAGCCGAGCGCCGTCGGAGCCCCGGACTCGTACGGAATTCCACCTTCGGACACTTCGATGCTGGTAATGACCTCACCGGGACGAATCGGGATATCGCGATAAGCCCCCTGGAAGGTCCCGTCGAATCGGAACGTCAGATGCTCTGCGATGGACACCGAGCCGTCGTCGTTGACACCGACGAAGACGAGAGCGTCCGTGATCCGAAATGACTTCGCCAGCGCCGCAGGGGCGGTGAGCGCCAGCAGCAGCGCGGCGAGCGCGGCGACTGCGAGCGCACGCCTCAGAAAGACACCTCCGGTGCGGACCTGGCGTCGTTTTCCACCTCGAAGTAATCCTTGGCGTCGAAACCAAACATTCCCGCAATGAGGTTCGAAGGGACCGTCTGCACCGCGTTGTTGTACGAAAGCGTCGTGTCGTTGTAGATCTGGCGGGCGATCGAGATCTTGTCCTCGGTTTCCGACAGATCCTGCTGCAGGCTCTGGAAGTTCTCGCTGGCACGCAGCTCCGGATAGTCCTCGGCGAGCGCGAACAGCTTTCGTAGGGCTCCCGTGAGGAAGTCCTCGGCTTCGGCCTGCTGTTCGACGGTGCCTGCTTCTTGGGCTGCGGCCCGAGCCTTCACCACGGCTTCGAAAGTGTCCCGTTCGTGCGAGGCGTAGCCCTTCACCGTTTCCACGAGATTGGGGATGAGGTCGTACCGCCGCTTTAGTTGGACGTCGACCTGCGACCACGCATTGTCCGTGCGATTGCGCAGCCGGACGAGCCGGTTGTAGATCGCGATGATCCCCAATACGACAACGCCGACAGCGATTCCGATGATGATTCCCATGCGGCGAGAGTACTCCGCCAACCCCGCCGAAAGAGGCTCATCTGGTGTGCCGCCGTGCCTTTCGTAGACTCTTCGGTGAGCAAATGAAGGACCCACCATGACGCACGATCCATTCGGTGCCCGCGAGAAGATCGAGACCCCACTGGGACAACGGGAAATCTTTCGTATCGACGCGCTTTCGAGCACTGCCGACGTTGACGCTCTTCCGTACTCGGTAAAGGTGCTGCTGGAATCCGTTCTCCGCAACCACGACGGCCACACGATCACCGATGAAGACGTGCAAGCACTCGCCGGCTACGACGCCTCCAAGGTCGGCGACACCGAAATCGCCTTCCGTCCCGGACGCGTGATACTCCAGGATTTCACCGGCGTCCCCGCGGTCGTCGACCTGGCGGCCATGCGGTCGGCGATAGTCCGCATGACCGGCGACGAGTCGACCGCCGACCTCGTCAATCCACAGGTGCAATCTGATCTGGTCATCGATCACTCCGTACAGGTGGACGAGTTCAACTCTCCCCTCGCCCTACTGATCAACAGTGAACGCGAGTTCGAGCGAAACCAGGAGCGATATGAGTTCCTCAAGTGGGGCCAGCAGGCGTTCTCCAACTTCCGGGTTGTTCCTCCGGCCACCGGGATCGTCCATCAGGTCAACCTCGAGTACCTGGCCAAAGTCGTATGGGACGAGGCCGGCCGACTCTATCCGGACTCACTGGTCGGGACCGACTCACACACGACCATGATCAACGGCCTCGGAGTCCTTGGATGGGGCGTGGGCGGCATCGAAGCCGAGGCTGCAATGGTGGGCCAGCCGATCTACATGCTGGTCCCCGAAGT
>JAZGCP010000184.1:0-2404 GCA_036477035.1 Acidimicrobiia bacterium
CTATCTGTCAAACCAGGAGTACCCACCGGCTACCGAGGCCCTCGCTGTCAAGGCGGCCGAATTGGCCGGCATCACCCTGGATATGGGTGACCTGGCTCTGGAGACCCGTCAATTTCTGTCGACCGTCAACGAGGCCCTCGAGGGCAACGACGAACTGCAGAAATACGTGGAACGTCTCGAAGAGGACGCCGACGTCGACATCGAGCACAATGAGCATCTGATGGAGGAAATCGAGGACTTCCTCCGCGAGCAGTCTTGATTGCGAACCTCAGGTTCCTGATACCGCATTCGGGACAAACAGCCTCGAGAACCCACCCTTGAAGGTCATCTTCTACGTTCACCTGCTCAGCGCCACGGTTTGGGTGGGCGGCCTGATTGTTCTCGGTGGCCTGGTGCCGGCCGTACGCACGGCCACCGACGACCGTTCGGTTATCCGAGCAATGGCACGACGGTTCGGGGTGATCTCCTGGATAGCATTGGGACTGTTGGTTCTCACCGGAACATTGCTGGTGTTTGACCGAGTCTGGACCGGAACGCTGATCGCCAAGATCGGCCTGGTGATGCTGTCAGCCCTGCTGGCGGTGTGGCACACCGTCGCCGCCAGGGATCAGTCACCTGCGGTCCGGGGCGCCATCCAGGGTGTCATTCTGATTCTTGGCCTGGTGATCCTGGCACTGGCAACCACGCTCTAGCCGGTACCTCGGACGCTTCGCCGGGAGCCGCTGACAGAAAGAAAGACCGGGTCCACCGCGACCCGGTCTTTTCCACTTATCGAGAGGATGTCACTTCTTGCGCTTGTGGCGATTCGCCTTCAAACGCTTGCGGTACTTGTGCTTCGACATCTTCTTTCGACGCTTCTTGACCAACGAACCCATGCAAAAACCTCACAAGAAAAGGGGGAGACAGCGCACATCGTCGCGCTATTCGGTGTTTAGGTCAAACCAAACCCGAGGTGTCCATTGGCTCGTTGATGACTCCGACCCCCTCCTTCCGGAAGGCGGCCGCCACGCGATCAGCCGTATCGGACGTCGCGATCGCCACTACCGAGGGCCCAGCCCCGGAACGAGCTACATGAAGGGCGCCCGCCCGTCGTGCCACATCCATGAGGTGGCCCACCTCGGGACTGAGGTGAGCCCTCGGAACCTCATGAATCTCGTCGCCATGAGCGGCCGAGAGCATGCCGGGATCCGCAGTGATGAGGCCGGCCGTCAGCGAAGAGACCCTGGCCAGACTGCGCACCACGACCTCCATCGGTATCTCATCAGCGAGGATCGATCGGGCCTTGTAAGTGGGCAGACGCGTCGGTGGCACGGCAATCACCGGCCGCAACGACGGGTGGAAGGGGAGTCTCATCGGGAGTCCTTCGGCCGGGATCAGGACCAAACCGCCATAAACCGCTGCACCCACCTGATCGTCGTGTCCCTCCAACTCCTTCGCCATGCGGAATACGCGGTCCGGGGACGCATCCTCGCCAACCGCGCGAAGTGCGGCCGCTGTTCCAGCGACGTAGGCCGCCGCCGAGGAGCCGAGCCCCTTGCCCAGGGGAATCTCTGAGTCGACCACTATGGAAAGGGGTCTCTCACCAACGACCTGACGGGCGGCAACCAACACCCCGTCGCCGTCCGTCGGCCCGGGTCGAAACTCGCCCACGTGCTCAACCGACCATTCGTCCGCCTCACGGGCGCGGACCGCGCACCTAGGACTGAGTGCCAGTCCGATGCAGTCGAACGCCGGGCCCAGGTTGGCCGTGGTCGCAGGTGCAGAAGCGCCAGCCATTTCACTCACGCAACGAGCCTATCGGGCGTTACCGTGCCAACCGTGGGAGACCTGCTGGACTTCGAGAACCTTCTGCCCGAGTTGATCCTCGGACTCGGTCTGGCCCTGCTGATCGGCAACGGACTTGCCTGGCGGAAGCACCGTCAAGGAAAGACACCCGAAGGCGTTGAAGAGGCCCAGTATCGGCCAGGGCGAGTCGTGTTCCTGTCACTTGTCGGATTGGTTCTGACCGTTTGGGGTGCTGTCACCCTCTTCACCTAGACCTAAAGAGGCATGGCGAACTCGAGCGGAGATTCGATGAGTGAGGCGGCTATATGACGGCGCTGAGAGCGACCAACGCGTCGTTGAGCCGCTGACGCGTCTCGCCCAGATTCGTCGACGAGAGCCGCTCCCGTTCGCCGGTCTCGGCCAAAGCCATCTGGTCGGTCGTCTCCGTCTGCCTCGTGTTGAACCTCGCCTCGGCACGTGCATCGACCGCTGCTCGTGTCTCCCCGAGAGCTGAGATCGTGGCACGCACCGTCTGAGCCGTGTTCTGGTCGGGTGCAGCCGCCTCGGCGCGATACAGCCGATCTGTGGCCTGATTCATTCGCTGGTCCAGTTGCGACCACGTCGCCAACATTGCCGTTCC
>JAZGCP010000185.1:0-3944 GCA_036477035.1 Acidimicrobiia bacterium
TTCAAGCAGGCGGTCGTAGTCGACCGCCTGCCGAAGACGAGATCAGGCAAGATACTTCGCGGCACGATTGCCCGCATCGCCAGCGACGAGGACTGGAAGATGCCGGCGACAGTCGATGATCCCGCAATCTTTGACGAGATCACCTCAGCCCTCGCCACGATCGGCTATCCACGGTGAGCTTTTTGCCGGTCTAGAGCGGACGGGCATGGGGTCGCTCAAACTAGTGCCCCGACCAGTAGCGTTCGCCGCGTTCAGGACGGCCAGTGACGCCGCTGGATGCGTCCTCGTCCTCGACGCACGTCAAGTGCGCCTTCGTCCTGCGTCCTTCCCAGCGCCGCCCCTGACTCGCCCTCAACATCGCCAACGCTACTGGACAGAGCACTAGGTCGGCTTTAGTCGTCGGCGTTGCCGTTGGCCAAGCGTCCGCTTGCGGCGTCGTTCCGGGTGGTTGCCTTGGCAGTCGGTAGGGTCGCGATCTATGACGGTCGGATTCAAGCTCGATATCGACTTCGCCGGGAGCGTGGCCTATCAACGCTTATTCGGCGGCGGCAGCGTCCCGGTTCGGCTCAAGGAACTGGGCGTCGAGGCGGTGGAGTTTCCCCTTGGCCCGGCCAGCGATCTGGACGAGGTGGCCGCGGCGGCCCATCAGTGCCGTAGGGTCGGCCTCCTGGTCTCTTTCCACCCCTATACCGAGGGTCACAATGCCAATCCGGCGCACTTCGTTGGACCGGGCTCTTACCCGGCGAGCGTTCACGAGCGTTTCTTTGAGTTGGCAGCCGGCCTGTCTCGAGACCAGGGTGAGACAATCGTGAACGTCCACCCGGCGGCCGCGACTGCTGATCGGGCTTCCCGGGTGGAGCTCCGGGAACGGTCGGTGGACTTCTTTTCGTGGGCCAACGGCTGGTGCGCCGAGCACTCTTCAGACGTCCGTCCTGTCGCCGAACTCCAGGTAGCACCCGATGAGGGCGAAGGGCTGATCCGCATCGGAGACACCCCCGAGGAGCTGGCCCAGGTTGTCGAACGCAGCGGAGTGGGTGCCTGCTGGGACGTGGGCCATTCGGAATGGAACAACCGGCGCTTTGGTACCAACCGACACCCCACCGAACAGCTATGGAAGCGAATCGTTCACGTCCACTGCCACGATGTCGACGACGAAGGGGATCACCGGGTTCTCCGTCGCGGCGACACCCATTGGCGGCGGTTCCTGCAGGACCTCGCAGGGACGGACTATGCGGGAACGGTGGTTATCGAGGTGGCCCCGGAGACGTTTCTTGAGGTCGGCGGTCCGCAGGCACTAGAGGAGTCGATCGCCGCCGTGACAGAGGCGGCGAGTAACTGAGATGCCGGCTCGGTTTTCGGAACTCTGGCCGGCCAATGCCGCATTGCCGGAATCCCAGATCCGAGCAGCACGCCGTCGCGAGATTGTGGGAGGCCGACCAACGCCAGGGGCCCTCTTAATAGAAACCTTCAGTGCCTATCCCTATAAGAACCTGAGTGCAGTACCATCAGATACTGGTCCAGTCGGGAATACGGGGCAGGCTTATCCGGTTGCATGTCGCACCTACTGTGAAGAATGAGAGGATTGCATGGCTGACACTCGAGAACTGACCCTTCCAGTTCTGCCGCTCCGCAACGGGGTGGTATTCCCCCACATGGTGGTCACGCTTCGGATCGAAACCGAAGAGGGGACCACGGCGGTGGCCGCCGCCGGGCAGTCCGATGGCCTGATGCTGCTGGTGTCCAAGGTGAAGGGGAACTACGCCAGCGTCGGCACGATTGCCCAGATCCAGGATGCCGACGGCGGCAATGTCGTCGTTGAAGGTCTGGCCCGGGCCCGGGTTGGCGCCGGCCGCACCGACGATCAGGGAGCACTGTGGGTCGACGTCGAGCAGTACCCCGAAGCCGACGTGCACGATGAAGCGCTCGATGACCTGGTCGACGAATATCGGGCCATTGTGCGCGAGGTGTTGGACCAGCGCGGCATGGGCGGAGTAGCAGAGCGAATCCTGGGAATCGAGAACCCCAGCCAGCTGGCCGACCTGGCGGTCTACTCACCCGACCTCTCACTCGAACAGAAAGTCGAATTGCTCGAAACGCTCGACATCCGCGAGCGCCTCGGCAAACTGATGTCGTGGATGGGCGAGGTGCTGGCCGATCTCACTCTGCGGAGGAAGGTGCGAGACAGCGCCACAGAGCGCATCGACAAGTCCCAGCGTGACTACCTGCTCCGTCAGCAACTCGAAGCGATCAAGAAGGAGCTCGGCGAAGAGGTCGACGCTGCTTCCGAGTACCGGCAGAAACTCGGCGAGGTCGACCTTCCCGACAAGGCCCGTGAAGCCGTGGAACGGGAGATCGATCGATTGGAGCGAATGTCCGAACAATCGCCGGAGCATTCCTGGATCCGTACCTGGCTCGACACGATGTTCGATATTCCCTGGGGCGAAGTTTCCGAGGATCGCCTGGACCTCGACGAAGCATGGGCGGTCCTCGATGCCGACCACACCGGCCTCGCAGACGTAAAAGAGCGCATCGTCGAGCACCTGGCGGTCCGCAAACTCCGCAAGGACCGTGGCCTGGACAAGGCCGGCAACCTGAGGGAAGGCGCCATTCTGCTCCTGGTTGGGCCTCCGGGCGTTGGCAAGACGTCGTTGGGCGAGTCAGTCGCTCGAGCTCTGGGCCGCAAGTTCGTGCGCGTTGCCCTGGGGGGCATCCGCGACGAGGCCGAGGTTCGCGGTCACCGCCGCACTTACGTCGGCGCTCGCCCCGGACGGATCGTCCGGGCCCTGATCGAGTCTGAGACTATGAACCCGGTTTTCCTCCTGGACGAGATGGACAAGGTGGGATCGGACTGGCGCGGAGACCCTTCGTCTGCACTGCTCGAAGTGCTGGATCCGGCCCAGAACCACACCTTCCGGGACCACTATCTGGAGTTGGATATCGACCTCTCCGATGTGCTGTTCATCGCCACCGCCAACGTGGTGGACACAATCCCGGCACCGCTGCTGGACCGTACCGAGGTGATCCGCCTCGATGGGTACACCGATCTCGAAAAGGTGGCGATTGCTCGCGACCATCTCCTGCCCCGCCAGATCCGAGGAGCCGGACTGGAGCCCGAGGAGATCGCCGTCACCGAGGAGGCACTCACCGCCGTGGTGGACCGGTACACGAGGGAAGCCGGAGTCCGGTCGCTCGAACGCGAACTGGGCAAGCTGGCTCGCAAAGTGGCCACCAGGATTGCTCGCAGCGAGGACGCGCCCAAGGTCGTCGAGGTCGACGAGCCCGACGTCAAAGACTTCCTGGGCAAGCCCAAGGTCTGGCGTGACGAAGCCAAGGATCGCACCACCGTCCCCGGTGTAGCGACGGGTCTGGCAGTAACCGGAGCCGGGGGCGATGTGTTGTTCATCGAAGCGACGTCCATGGACGGTGAGCCCGGGCTCACTCTGACCGGCCAGCTCGGTGACGTGATGAAGGAGTCGGCCCGCATCGCCCTGTCCTACATCGAGTCGCACACCGACGAGTTGAAGATCGACCCGGCCGACCTGAAGAGGAAGTTCCATGTCCATGTGCCTGCGGGCGCCGTCCCCAAAGACGGCCCTTCAGCCGGAATCGCCATGACCACCGCTTTAGCGTCGCTCTTGTCGGGCCGGAATGTGAAGCACACCCTCGGCATGACCGGCGAGATCACCCTGCAAGGCAAGGTTTTGCCGATCGGTGGGGTCAAGCAGAAGGTGCTGGCGGCGCATCGGGCCGGCCTCACCGAGGTGATCCTCCCGGCCCGCAACGAGGTCGACCTCGATGACGTACCGGAGAGCTGTCGGGAAGAGATGACCTTCCATATCGTCGATACCATCGACGAGGTACTCGACAGGGCGCTCGAACCGGCCTGATCCTCAGCGGTCCAGGGGCCGGGTCCAGCCGTGACCGGTTCGTGATCCAGAGCCCCT
>JAZGCP010000186.1:0-4025 GCA_036477035.1 Acidimicrobiia bacterium
ATGTACGGGAGGTTTCGATATCTTCCGACCAGGTCAAGCCCATATCCGATGACGAACTCCGGAGGGATCTCGAAACCGGTGTATCTGACATCGATCGGGACCCGCTGCAGCCCGGACTTCAACAGCAGCGTGGCTATCTCGAGAGATGCAGGTCCCCGCACTTCCAGATTGCGACGCAGGTAGTCGAGCGTCAGGCCGCTGTCGATGATGTCCTCCACGATGAGCACATGGCGGCCGGCAATCTCATGGTCCAGGTCCTTGAGGATCCGCACGACGCCCGAACTCTGGGTGGCCGCCCCGTAAGACGACACCGCCATGAAGTCGATGTCGACCGGAAGTGCGATATTGCGCGCCAGGTCGGCCATCACCATGAACGCACCCTTGAGCACCGCAACCAGCAGCAGATCCTTGCCCTCGTAATCTGCGGTGATCTCGACGCCCATCTCGACCAGACGGTGCTGAATCTCCTCTTCAGTGATGAGAGTCTTGCCGACCTTCAATTCGTCCTCCTCACTCGCACTGTGATCAGCGGAGATTCGACTGCCGATGGAGCGGCCCTTACTCCTGCGAGCCAGACGATTGTCCCATCTGCCTCGACCACCGGCCACCTCGGTCGCACTCGAAGCGGAACGCCGGCCTCCGCCAAGGCATCACCGACGCGCTTGGAGCCTCCCGCGATGGCGATGCGGTCCCGGGGCATCGCGGCCCGAACCACCAGGCGGCGCGGAAGAGGAATCGACACACTGAACCGCCCGATGGACCGAGAACCGGACTCGACGCTCACCACCCAATCCCCGAATCCGACTTCGCTACCCACCTCTATCTCGGATGCCGCAGGGATGGCGAGTTCGTCGGCGACGAGCACCACCCACGGTCCCTCACGGTGGACATCGACGGCACCGCCGATCGTGACTGCCGAATCGTGCACCGCATCGAGAACTGCAGCGATCTCGAACGCGGTCCCGGCGTGTGGACCCCGCACTGCGCGCAACGCCCGCCGCGCGACGCGGGCGGCAATCGCCGGCGGGAGAGTGGCGAGGACCGCGGCCGGGACGACGACCGCTCCATCGCGATGGATCACCGGCACGTTGGCGGCTCGGCTCTCGAGCACCTCGTCGTCGGCAGCCGCGCTCGACGCCAGCCGGGCCAATGCCTCCACCAGTCGCGGGTTGAATCGATTCGCCAGTGTCGGGATGGTCTCGTTGCGGATGCGGTTCCTACGGACACCGGCATCGGAGTTCTGCGGATCGTCGGCAAAAGGCAGGCCCAACTCCTCAGCAACGAGTCGAGTCTCCGAACGGGTCACATCCAGCAGCGGCCTCATGATCTGGCCACGCGTCGCAGGGATCCCGCTCAAACCGGTGGCGCCGGTACCTCGGAGCACGTTCCCGAGCACGGTCTCGGCCTGATCGTCGACCGTGTGGCCGGTGAGGATGACCTCGTTCTCCCCAGCCGCAGCCCCGAGAGCGGCATACCGGGTCTCGCGCAGGGCAGTCTCCGAGGATCGGGAAGGTTGGGCGACAACAACCTCATGGCGTAATCCGATCATCGCCGCGATGGCTGCCGCCGCATCCATGAGCTCATCCGATCCGGGCAGACCGTGATCGACACTGACCGCCCGAGCCAGTTTCGTGCTTTGCGAGACGGCCCAGCCGAGCGCCGCACTGTCTGCTCCCCCGCTCAACGCCACGATTACCGGAGCCTCGGGGAGTCGCTGTCTGACCCGCGCCAGCAGGGCAGCGGCTGCCGCGCTCACCCCACGCGCGTCAGCCACCGGTCGGGATCTCTGATCTCGTCGAGCGTCGGAAGCGCGTCGGGGCCGCTCCAGGCGGCATCGAGGGCGCCGAATCCGGCCCGGCGTTCTATGGCGAGGATGAACCGCTCGCCCTGCTCGTATTGCTTCATCTTCATCTCGAGACCGGTGAGCCTCAGAAACGCCGTCATGCGTGGATCCTTGCGGCGCATCTTGAGCACCCGAGCCATCCGGTCCTGAGTCACCAGCACCCGGGCTCCGATTCGATCCATCACCACGTGGCCGTGACCTTCGAGCAGCGACATGAGCGCCTGGACCCGGTCGATGAGGTGACGCTGGTCGGGAGTGGCGAAGAGCCCCATGAGGCCACGCTCGTCGATCAACGGACGACCGTCGCGGGCTGCGGAGCGCATCTCGTCTCGAATCCGCTGTATCCGCCCGGACTCGGGCACCGAGGTCTCGACCAGACCCTCAACGAGATCGAGGAAGTACTGCTTGAGCCATGGGACGCCGGTGAATTGGAGCCGGTGGGTGCACTCGTGGAGTGCGACCCAAAACCGGAACTCGTCGGGGCGGAATTCGTTCTTCCGTTCCATGTCGAGAACATTGACGCCGACGAACATCACCGTGTCCCCGTCCCCACCGTCTTCGGACGGAAGCACGAGTTCGTATTGCCCAAGCACCCGTTTCGCCAGCACGCCGACGAGTGCGCCCACCTCGGCTCCCATCAGTCTCGACGTCACGCGCTGGCCGAACCCGGAACTCTTGAGCCGCGCCTCTGCCGGAGCCAGCAAGGTCCCGAAGCTCCTCAGATTCGTCTCTGCCCACTGGCGTCGGGTCACTACGGCAACCTTGGGATCACCCACCCAATCGAGACCGGTCTCGGCGGAGGCCATCTCGGCAGCACGAGCCACGAGGTCGGCGGCGCGACGTTCGAATTGGCGAAAGTGGTAAGTCGGCTCCAGCGGATGAGAGCCACTGAGCCGCCCGGCTACTCGGGCAGCAAGCGTCCAATCGACCCCACTCACTGCGTCACTCGGTAGCGACCCCGAATCCGCACGGTGTACCCAAGAGCGATTCCGAGGATGGCGATACCGGTGGCTCCGGCCAAGGTCGGGACCAAGTACCGGAAAGTCCAGGCTTCTTCCTCGACGGCCGGCTGATCGTCTTCGAGCACGATGGCTGGAGCCTTATCACCGGTCATCTCCTCCTGGGCAACCGCCGGGGCGACGCCAAGTGCAAAGAACACCAGGAAGGTCGCGGCCAGAAAGCGAAGGCGATACATGAGCGCCAGGTTACCCGGCGCAGAACCAGGTCCGAATTGGGGCCGGAGACCTGGTCCCGGGCCGATGACCTAAGCCTCCGGGGCGACCCGGCCGCGTAGACGGGGGAAACGGGTGGGAGCGTGGGCGAAGCAATGATCCCGCTTGTTGTAGCTGGAGAGGCGCGTGGTGCAGGACTTCTCGATGCACACACGGACACCCTCATGCTTCTTGGGAGCACGGAGCCTGCCCCGGACCCGGTTGCCCTTCATGATTTCAGACATCTGAACCTCCTGCAGTCGGGTCGACCGACGTATCGGTAGGACCATTCTGGCGCAAGAACGTCGTTAAGCGAGCCATCAGTTCCTCGGGCACGTCATCCACGCAGTCCTCGCGGATCCTCTGCTGCAGCTTCGATTCGAAGGAAAACCCACCTGTACACGGCGGACAGCGCCGCAGATGGCGTTGAATCCGCCACCGGCGATAGCGACCGATCTCGCCATCGAGATAGTGGTAGACCTTTTCCTGTGCCTTGTGACAGTCCGACCTCATGAGCCTGTTCCGATGCCTCGTTCTTCTGCCATCCGCCACAACGCACGCTGCAACTGCTTTCTTCCCCGATGAAGTCTGCTCATCACGGTGCCAATCGGGACATCCATGATTTCTGCGATCTCCTTGTAGGAGAACCCTTCCACATCGGCCAATAGCACCGGCAGTCTGAAGTTCTCCGGGAGGGCCTCCACCGCCGCTTTGATGTCGGAGTCGACGAACCGATCGAGGGCTTCCTCCTCCGCCGAACGTGAAGCTCCGCCGGTACCGGTTTCACCCAGTCGCTTGTACAGGTAGAGATCTTCCAGTTCTCCGAGTTCGACCTCGGAGGGACGACGAGACTTCTGCCGGTACTTGTTGATGAAGGTGTTGGTGAGGATTCGGTACAGCCACGCCTTGAGGTTGGTTCCGGCCTTGAAGGTGTGATACCCGCGGAATGCCTTGAGCAATGCCTCCTGAAG
>JAZGCP010000187.1:0-2465 GCA_036477035.1 Acidimicrobiia bacterium
GTCGCAGAGGCAGCGGCAAAGGCGGCGAGCGCCGGAGCGTAAAACTGGACGATCGTCAACGGGTCCCTTCCCTCGATCTCGATCCGCTCGTCGAACAGGAGATTGAACAAGATCAGGAACATCAGAGGGAAAACCAGCGTGAAGAACGCGGCGACCGGAGTCCGCCAGAACAAGGTGTTCTGGTAGCGAATCTGTCGCCAGACGAGAATCCGGGTGGGTGTGCGACCGTCAGTCATCGGCGGTTCCGCCCGTCAATTCCAGGTACACGTCCTCCAGGGTGGGTTTGGAGACGGTGAGTCCCTCCAACGAAACACCCCTCGATGTTGCCCACGAGGTCAAGGCGTGCAAGTCGCGCGTTGGATCTTCGACGGAAACCACGACAGAGGGACCCTGCTCGGTCGAGAACGGCGCAGGAAGATCGGTAGGAGCACCGGCCGGAAGCCGGAACGAGACAATCGCTCCGCGATCAGAACGGTTTCCGAGGGTGTCCGGCGTCCCTTCAGCAACGATCAGCCCGCCTGCCATCACGGCGACGCGGTCGGCCAGACTCTGGGCTTCGTCCATGTAATGGGTCGTGAGCAGAATCGTCGTCCCCAGCGATCGAAGCCGATCTATCAGATCCCACGACTTCCGGCGTGCCGACGGGTCGAATCCGGTTGTGGGCTCGTCCAGGAAGAGGAGCTCGGGTTTGCCGACGATGCCCAACGCCAAGTCGACTCGGCGCCGCTGACCACCCGACAGCGTCTTGACCCGGGCATCGGCTTTCTCCTCCAATCCGACGATCTCGATGACCCGATCGACCGGATTACGCCGGGGGAACATCGTCGCAAACAGTTCTACCGACTCCCGCACGGTGAGTTCCTTATCCATCCCGGATGACTGAAGAACCACGCCGATCCGTTCCCGAAACTCTCGACCGGCCGTCGCCGGATCTTCACCAAGGACTAAAACTTCGCCGGAAGTACGGCTGCGATGACCTTCGAGGATCTCGACGGTGGTGGTCTTGCCCGCTCCGTTCGGCCCGAGCAGGGCAAACACCTCGCCCTCCTCGACTGTGAGATCTATCCCCCGCACCGCGTGGACATCCCCGTACGACTTGGTGAGGCCCGAGATGGTGATTGCCGGCATGGATCGAAGGGTAGGAAGTCGGGAGTCAGGAACTCCAGGACCCAGGACCCAGGACCCAGGACTCAGGACTTCCAGACTCTGAGGTCCATAATGCTGGCCTACCAACAGGGAGAGCTCGATCACCGACAAACGGGCGGTCTTCATAGGCTCCGTTCTCCTGCTGCTCGCCTCGGCCTGTGGTGGTTCTGCTGCTGAGAGCCAGGTCGTGGTGTCGGCGGCTTCGTCGCTCACCGATGCCTTTGCCGACATCGAGCAAGCATTCGAGGCGGCGAACCCGGGGGTGGACATCCTGCTCAACATCGCCGGTAGCTCGCTGCTGCGGGAGCAGATTCTCGGAGGGGCGCCGGTCGACGTCTTTGCATCGGCGAATCCGAAGGTCATGCAGACGGTGATCAACGCCGGTCTCGCCGATGGGTCGGCAACCTTCGCCGGCAACCGGCTCCAAATCGGAGTCCCCAGCGGCAACCCCGCCGATGTCGCCGGAATCGAGGACTTCGCCGATGAGACGCTGCTGATCGGACTGTGCGCGGAAGTCGTGCCGTGCGGCGCACTCGCCCGAGATATCCTCCTCGACGCCGGCATCGAGCCTGCGATCGACACCAGCGAGCCCGACGTGAGGTCGCTACTCACCAAGCTCGAGGCGGGAGAGCTCGATGCGGGCATCGTGTACGTGACCGACATCATCGCTAGTGAGGAAGTGATCGGAATCGAGATTCCCGACGCCCTCGATCCCGTTACCGAATATCTGATAGCCGTGGTCGCCGACGCTCCAAACCCCACTGGCGCCCGGGACTTCGTAGCCTTCGTCCTGTCTCCGGAAGGACAACAGATTCTGACGGCGCACGGATTCACCGCACCATGACCCGACGACGTCGCAACCCGCTGGGTGTCGTCATCCTCGCCGCCATCGGGTTGACCTTCTTCGCTCTCCCACTCGTCGGCCTCCTCACCCGGGCACCATGGAGTGACGTTCCCGACCTGTTGACGTCCGACATCGTCCTCGATGCGTTGCGACTCTCGCTCCTCTCTTCGTTGATTGCGACCGCACTGTCTGCACTGCTCGGGATCCCGTTGGCGCTGATGCTCGCCCGAGCCGAGTTTCCAGGACGCTCGGTGTTGCGGAGCCTCGTCTTGCTCCCGCTGGTTCTGCCTCCTGTCGTCGCAGGGACGGCGCTGCTGTTCACTCTCGGCCGCCGCGGAGTGATCGGAGAACCACTCAACGAAGCGACCGGACTCGTCCTGCCGTTCTCGATCTGGGGTGTGGTCATCGCGGCGACGCTCGTAGCAATGCCGTTCCTGGTGATCACCGTCGAGAGCGCGGTGCGCAACCTCGACCC
>JAZGCP010000188.1:0-2059 GCA_036477035.1 Acidimicrobiia bacterium
AACCGTGTGGCAAGACTGTGATGAGTCACACCGCTTCGCGGTGGACAGGCTTCTGATTAGGCCAAACCCACGGCCACCAGGCCGGTGCCGGCGACAACCAACGGACAAATCATTTCCAAGGCATCCCACAGGGAGCCGGTCACCAGAAGAGTCACGTCCGCTGCCACCAGCCACCAGACTGCCGATCAGCACACCCAACCGGCGAACCCGATCCTCACAGTCATCAGAGGGTGCCGGGGTCGATGAGTTCGTCGTACTCCGAGGGGATCGGCAAACCGAATCGACGATGGAGGGCTGCGATATCGTGGATGTCCGTATCCGCGATCTCGTATCCGGTGCGCGAGGCCATTTGAAACTGAGCGGTGCCGCACGGAACCTCCCGTCCAGCAACGACTCCCGTAGCCGTGAGGCTCCCGACGGGGTAGGGGATACCCCCGTGCACGAGTTCGCCATCGGGTGCCATCGTCGTCGTTGATGTATCGACAAGGTGCACATCGATCTCGCGACCCCTGTCGTCTTTGACCACCCAGTTGAGATGCCTTCCATTCGAGTCATCGTTCGCCGGGTCGTAGTACAGAAACTCGAAACCTGCTTCGGCGACCGCCTGTTCATACAAGTCGCTGTCGACCAGTTCAACGGCGAGATCGAGATCAGCGTGGTCGCGGGTCTGCTCGCCCAACAGGGCATCCACACCCCAGCCACCATCGACCCACAGCCGCACGCCGCGCCCCTGGAGATACGAGATGATCTCTACCACATCCGTTTCAGTCATGCTCGAAACATAATGCGGGCACCAGGTGTGGTCCCGATCCCATCGGCTAGCGTCAGAAAAACGCATATGACCGCGCGGCCGGTCGGGCAGCCGACTCCCCAAGCACACCCGTCGGGGAGGTCAGGGGTGCTGAGGGACCTCAGTCTCCACTGCCCACGGTCAGCCGTCGAGCCGTCCGGACGGGACCGACCCGAGCACCCCCCCGCCGCTACGGCAGGATCGAGAACTGAACCTGGATCGTGATGTCCACCGTCAGCCCCCCCGGTTCGATGGGCGGGGCGAGCGCCGCTGATGCAAATGCATCCTCGTCGAACCGGAAGCCGGGGAAACTGGGCGCGAAGCTCTCGATGATCGACAGTGGCGGTCCGAGGCTCACCCCGGCCAAGTCAGCAAGCTCTTGGGCCTTGGCGATGGCGTCTTGCCAGGCGGCGGCGCGGGCCTGTTGGACAAGCGCGCTGTCGTCCTCCAACGCGAACCGAACGTTGTGTATCCGGATGGCGTCGCCACCGGCCGCAGCGGCAGCGCCGATCACGGAGCTGGCAGCATCCAAATCACGCACAATCACCTCGAACAGGTTGGTGACCCGATATCCGATCAGGCGTTCCCGACCAGACTGATAGTCGTACTCGGGAAAGATCGAGAACTCCAGGGTCTGGATGTCCCGTTCGGCGATACCCTCCTCGTCCAGGACTGCCAGCAGTGCGTCAGCCAGGTCGGCTGCCTCCTCCATCGCATCTGCCACTGACCGGCGAGAGACCGTGACACCCATCTGGACCTGGAGCGTGTCGGGAATGCCGGTGATACGCCCCCGGCCGCCGACGGCGATGCCCAGGCCGCTCGTTTCACCCTCGCCGCCGCTCACCCCTTGCCCCACAATCTCCGAGGGGCTCTGAACGACGACCTCCGCCGGGGGCGTCTCGACGATCACATCAGGGGTCTGTGTGCAGGCGGCTGCAGCCAGAGCCAGCCCGACGGTAACTACCAGGAGACGTTGCATGACGATTCCCTCCTTGCGGGCGTCCCTACAAGTATGACGCCGCCGGACACCGGCCAAGTTTCCGGTTCCCGTATGCGGCCGTCCGGCAATCTGAGCGGCCCTCGGAAGCGAGAGAGCCTACGCCGCCACCCGAATCTGGAAGGCAATGGCGGGAAGATAGCGACACGGGCCCTGAGGGTCCGGCGACCTTGCCGTCGCCTCCCCCAGCGTGCGGGAATGTCACCAGAAGGATCATTGCCGTTCAGCCTGTTTCGGTTATCTCGTTTGGGTAATACCGTTGGGACATGCGG
>JAZGCP010000189.1:0-5092 GCA_036477035.1 Acidimicrobiia bacterium
CTCCCGTTGGCAGAGGCCGTCATCCGATCGGGGTCGGCGACCGCCGGGTGGCTGATGGGGGCCGTCACTATTGGCATGTCGCCGGTCAGGTCGAGTTGCACACCGGCATCGACGGCGATACCACTCGGAGGCTCGGGCAATTCCCCGATTTCTGCCGGCGGCACCTGCACCAGGTCGGTTCGGCCCAGATACTCGAGTCCGAGGGATCGGAACACGTAGTCCACGATCGAATTGGACATCTTGATGTTCGGATGACCTTCGACTACCCCGCGTGGCTCGAACGTTTGGAAGGTGAATGACTCCACGAACTCTTCGAGCGGCACGCCATATTGCAGACCCTTCGACACTGCAATCGCCAGGCAGCCCAGAATCCCGCGCAGCGTTGCTCCTTCTTTGGCCAGGTCGATAAACACCTCGCCCAGCGTTCCGTCCGGGTATTCGCCGGTCCGGACGAATATCTTGTGGCCACCCACCTTGGCCTCCTGGGTGAATCCGGCTCTGCGGGTTGGAAGCAGGAAGCGGGGACGATTCACCCCGTGATAGGCCTCGGTGGGGCTGATCCCGGCGGCGAACAAGCCGGCCGCGGCCCGGGCTTGCTCGTCGAGCGCTGCCGTCAACTCCCCCGATTCGTCTTCGGTGACGTCTCCATCGGTGGTGCTCGACAGTGGCTGGCTTGCCTTTGAACCGTCGCGGTACAGCGCTACGGCCTTCAAGCCGAGCTCGGCAGACATCGCGTAGGCGTCTTGGATGTCGTCGACCGAGACCTCGTTCGGCATGTTGATCGTCTTCGAGATAGCCCCGCTGATGAATGGTTGGGCAGCGGCCATTGCCTTGATGTGGCCGGTGTAATGGATGAACCGTTCGCCGTGTTTGCCGTTCCGGTTGGCGGTGTCGAATATCGGGAGGTGCCTTTCGGCGAGGTCGGGCGCGCCTTCGATGGCCTGGATACCGCAGATAGCCCGGTTGGCCTCCTCGATCTCTGCCGGCGAAAATCCGAGTTCGCCCAGCAGATCGAATTCGAAGGTGGCGTATTCGGCTTCGCTGTACCCGAGCCGCTTCAGCGCCGCCTCACCGACTACGAAGACATTGAATGCGTGCCGCAGATCGAATACGCCGGGTAGAGCCGACTCGATGCTGTCCACTTCGCCGTCGGTGAGACCACGTTCGATCAGCGAATCGCGGTTGACATGCGGCGCGCCCTCGAGAGACATCGACCCAATGACGTATTCGACGATCGCAGCCCGCTGCGCTTCGGTGTAGCCAAGTGCCGACAACGCCGGGTCGATCGACTGGTTGGCGATCTTGAAGTATCCGCCTCCGGCGAGTTTCTTGAACTTGACCAGGGCAAAATCGGGCTCGACTCCCGTGGTATCGCAATCCATCAGGAGCCCGATAGTCCCCGTAGGAGCAAGCACCGTCGCCTGAGCGTTGCGATAGCCGTGCTGCTCTCCCATCTCAACGGCGTGGTCCCAGGAGTTTCGGGCGGCTTCGAGCAGCTCCGAGGGACACAGCTCTGGATCGATCGACATCACCGAATGGGTGACGCCGACGTAGTCCTCAACCTCTGCCGAAAACGCAGCAAGCCGGTGATTTCGCATCACTCGCAGCATGGACTCGCGATTCTCTTCGAACTTGGGGAAGGGGCCGAGCACGGACGCCATCTCCGACGACGCCGCATAGGAGTCACCGGTGAGGATCGCGGTGAGCGCACCGGTCAGAGCTCTGCCTTCATCGGAGTCGTAGGGGATGCCGCAGCGCATCAGCAACGAGCCGAGGTTGGCGTAGCCGAGTCCGAGCGTTCGGTAGTCGAACGATCGCTGGGCGATCTCTTCGGATGGGAACTGCGCCATGGCCACCGACACTTCGAGAACGATGGTCCACAGCCGAATAGCGTGCTTGTAGCTCTCGATGTCGAATGTCTGGGCGTCGTCGTCGTAGAACTTCACCAGGTTGAGGCTCGCCAGGTTGCAGGCGGTGTTGTCGAGGAACATGTACTCACTGCACGGATTAGAGGCGTTGATGCGTCCACCGGCCGGGCTGGTATGCCACTGGTTGATGGTGGTGTCGTACTGCATTCCCGGGTCGGCGCAGGCCCACGCCGCATCGGCAATTTGACGCCACAGGTCGCGGGCCTTGACCGTCTTCATGACCTCCGAGCTGGTACGACTCGTGAGTTCCCAGTCCTCGTCGTTTTCGACGGCTTGCAGGAACGCCTCGCTCACCCGGACCGAGTTGTTGGAGTTCTGACCGGAGACGGTTTGGTAGGCCTCTCCGTTGAAGTCCGATGGATAGCCGGCTGCGATGAGGGCGCGGACCTTGTCCTCTTCGACCTTCTTCCAGCCGATGAACTCTTCGATATCGGGGTGATCGATGTTGAGGATGACCATCTTGGCGGCCCGACGGGTGGTGCCACCCGACTTGATGGCCCCGGCGGCCCGGTCGCCGATCTTCAAGAACGACATCATTCCCGAGGACCTCCCACCGCCGGACAGAGGCTCACCTTCACCGCGCAGGTTGGAGAAGTTGGTCCCGGTGCCGGAACCAAATTTGAACAGACGGGCTTCCCGGGTCCAGAGGTCCATGATGCCGCCCTCGTTTACGAGGTCGTCGTTGACCGACTGGATGAAACAGGCATGGGGTGACGGGCGGGTGTATGAGTCGGGAGAGGGGAGAAGATCGCTGGTGTCCTGGTCTATGAACCAGAAGCCTTGCGACGGGCCGGTGAGGCCGTACTTGTGGTTGAGACCGGTGTTGAACCACTGGGGGCTGTTGGGAGCCGCCATCTGGTTGACGAGCATGAAGGTGATTTCATCTTCGAATGCTTGGGCGTCGTCCTCTGAGGCGAAGTACTGGTATCGCTCGCCCCACAGCCGCCACGTAGAGGCGAGCCGGGTGATTACCTGGCGGGCGCTCTGTTCCGATCCGAGGACGGGCGCGCCATCGTCGTCGAGGATCTGAGAGCCGGTCGAGTCGACCTGGGGGACGCCGGCCTTGCGGAAATACTTCGACACCATGATGTCGGCTGCTACCTGGGACCAGCTGGTCGGGACCTCGGCATCCTTCATCTCAAAGACGATCGAACCGTCGGGGTTGGTGATCCGCGAGTCCTTCGTGACCCACTCGACCGAATCGAGAGGGTCCTCCCCGGGCTTGGTGAAGAAGCGGTTGATCGTCAGCCCGTTGGCGTCCATGTGGTCCTCCCGTCCGGCGGGTGCCCGGGACCAACCGTCGCACCCGTTGCCGCCACCGCGGCGCTTCCAATTCTCTCGATAACCTCTCGCAACCGGTGGTAGTGGAGTTATCCACAGCCACTACATCTTGTGGTTCTCGGTCGTAAGAGCCACTACCGGTTGCGGTCGGACACATCAGTGTAATTACACCGATGTAGTGCCGTCAAGCACGGCCCGGGTCGGGGGAAGTACCGGTTCCGACCCGGGGGAAGTTGGCCGGGTCCTTGTTGTACCGCACCCGCCGCAGAAAGGTCAAGGCGAAGGCCTAGGGAGATTTCGCGAAGTCGGCCATCGGTTACCCGACGCGCCCTCTGTACGCATGGCTCTTCGCCATCTGGCTCCTGATCTAGCTACGGCGTTCGAGTCCTATTCGGCCCCGAGTCGCCTCCGCATGGCGGAGCCGCCCTTGCGGGCGGCGCTCTCTTCTACGGTGTGGCCCCGGGGCCCAACCCCAGGCCACCGAGTCCGCACCCTCTTACCCGGTGAGCAAGCGATGCAACATCTCGACGAACGTCTCGCGCGGTACCCGTGTGACCACATCGACGTTGGGTTCCAGACCGGTCACGCCGTGCCAGTCGATTACGTCCTTGCCGCGCCCGATATCGTCGCCGATCAGCACCGCGACGTGGAGACGCTCGGAAGTTGCGATCGACGGATCAATGGCAACGGCCATCGCCATCGGATCCGCCAGATCGAAGCCGGCGACTCCGGAGACCTCCCTGGCGAACGTGTCGAGGACCGCCTGTATGTCGACGCTGAACTCACCCAGTGGGCCACAGGCCCGCATTTCTGTTGCCGCTGCGGCGTCGAAGGTGGCCGAGGCGACGGAGATGTCCCACCCGACTTGAGTGAGCGGCATGCCGGATCGCATCACCAGCCGGGCAGCCTCGGGATCCGCCCAGAAATTGAATTCGGCCAGTTGGGTCACGTTGCCCGGACCGGAGCCGGCGCCTCCCATCACGTAGCAATGCTCGACGGCATCGGCGATACCGGGCTCGCGCAGCAGCGCAATCGCGACATTGGTCAGTGGCCCGAGCGTGACCAGCGTGATCTCTCCGGGAGACCCGATGATCGTCTCGATGATTACGTCTATCGCACCGGTTCCGGCGGGGTCCCGCCCCGACAGGGGGAGCCCGATGTTTCCCATCCCGTCTTTGCCGTGGACGTCTTCCGCCGTCTGAAGATCGCGCATCAGCGGAGCGTGGCGGCCGGCATATACCGGCACCTCCGAGCCGCACAATTCGACCGTGTACAGCGCGTTCTGCACCGCCTGATCGAGCGGGACGTTGCCGGCCACCACCGTGACGGCTTCCACGGTGACCGTCGGCTCCCGCAACGCCATGACGAGCGCCACTGCGTCGTCGGATGCGGTGTCGGTGTCGATGAGGAACTTGCGGGTCATACGGCAACTCTATTCCTGACTCCAGACTCCAACACCAAGAGCCCCGGGCTGAACACCCAGGGCTCTTGCTAATGACTAATGACTAATGACTACCCGCCGAGATCAGCCTCGCTCAAACAGGCGAAGGCGATCTCGATGAACTCCTCCGGCGGCTCTTCGGTTGCCTCGATGGCGAAACGAATGAATTCCGCTTCGGAGAATCTCTTCTCGATCTCATCGAAGGTGCACTCACAAAAAGCGGCATTCTGCTCGCCCTGGCAGCCTTCGAGATAGCTGTCACGGATTGCCGAACTAAAACCACCGTTACCGCCGCCATCGTCATCGCCGCAGGCGACTGCGATGAGGGCGAAGGCGAACACGATCGCAAGGGCCTTGCGGATCTTCATGGACATTCCCTCCACATCGGTCTTGGGCGGGCGCCAGCGTAGAGGAATGTCCCGTCCGCATACCGTCATCCGGC
>JAZGCP010000019.1:0-4785 GCA_036477035.1 Acidimicrobiia bacterium
CCGACAAGGTGCCACTGCTCCGGGGCCTTACGGATGATTTCTTCCAGGACATTGGCAAGCGCCTGAGTGGTCGCCTTGATCCGTTGGTCGGCGTCGCCTCCGCCACCGATCTCCAGAGGCGGCCTCACTTCGAAATCGTATCTGGAACCCGGCCCGAAGTAGGTTCCGACCGGGAGCAATACAGCCCCCGTTCGCTCGGCGAGCGCCGCCGGACCCGGCGGTAGTGTGGTCACTTCCCCAAAGAACTCGACCTCCACCCCTCCGCCTTTGATATCCCGGTCGCACAACAGAGCGATGACGCCACCCTCCTTGAGGCGCGACAACAGCCGACGGGTCACCCGCGAATCCTTTCGAGCGATCACGATGTCGATCTCCATCATGTTGCGTTGCTTGATGAACCACTGGACGATTCGCTCGTTGCCGAGTTCTTCGGCCACCGCCAGCACCCGCGCTCCCTCAGCGGTTCCCCGCAGACCGGCGGCCTCCCAGTTTCCTACATGAGGAAGGGCCAGAATCACTCCGCGTCCGCTTTGAAGGGCTTCATGCAGGTGTTCCATCCCAGTGATATGAGTCCGGGCGAGAATCCCACGACGACGTCGCGGCCGGACCCAGAAGGTCTCGGCCCAATACCGCCCGTAAAACCCGAACGCTTGCCGGGCCGCTCTGCGGGCATCGATCCCGCTCCCCTGAACGCGCCTCTGATGCCGCACCACCATCGCAAAGCGGCTGGGAGCCAGAAAAGAAACGACCCAGCCGAGGCCGAATCCGATTCTCCGCATCACCGGTTCCGGTAACAGGCCAAAGAGTCCTGAAAAGACCCGATAGCCGAGGTATCCGGCCAGACCCTTCACTGGTGCCCCGACCAGCAACGTTCACCGCGCTGAGATCGGCCAGATGACGCCGCTGGCTGCGTCTTCGTCCTCGACGTAGAAAAGAGAGCCGCCCGTAGGGCGGCACCACCATGCGGAGGCGCTTCGAGGCCGAACAGGACTCGAACGCCGCAGCCAGCCCAACAACCCAGTGCGCCTTCGTCCTCAGACTTTGCCAGGCGACGCCCCTGGCTCGTTCTCAACATCAGCAGCGTCACCGGCCGGAGCATCACTCCAGCTGTTTCCAGGTACGCACGAATCGCTGCAGAACCGTAAACCACACCAGAATGGCGAAGATCCAGATCGCCGGTTCGAGGGTATGAAGATCGAAGTCCTCCAGACCGATGCCGAAGATCATCACGATCAACCGCTCGGCCCGACCCATCAAGCCGCCCTTGCCATCGACGCCGAGTGCCTCGGCCTTTGCCCGAAGAAAGGGCACCAGCAGCGAGCCACACACGGCAATGAGTGACAGGGTGACAAGGGTCGGCTTCCCCAGATCTCCGACGTAATAGGCGACGCCCGTCCACGCCGCCACCTCACCGAGCCTGTCCGTAAACGTATCCAGCAGAGCCCCGCGCTGGGTCTCGGAACCGGTGAGACGCGCCACAACACCATCGAGAATGTCCAGCAACGCTCCCGCACCGATGATCCCGGCGCCCAGCGCCAGGTAGCCGAGACCGATCAGCACTGCGCCGGTGACGGCGAGAAGGAATCCGACCAGCGTTATCGCCGTCGGGCCGAGACCGAGTTTGGCCGCCAGTCGGGCGATCGGATCGGCGAGTTTCGAAACCCTTTTTCGGGCTTTGATATCGAGCATGAGACCTCTTAGAAGGCAAGCTACCACACGGTTTTCGGCCCATACCGCCTCACTAGACTCGGCGACCCCGCGACCCGGAGGTTGGATGGGCTCGGATCAGATTCGCAACATTGCGCTCGTCGGGCACAGCGGCAGCGGCAAGACCGCACTCGCTGAGGCGCTGCTCTTTGCCGCAGGCGTGACCACTCGTGCCGGCTCCGTCGAGGACGGCAACACGGTCACCGACTTCGAGCCGGAAGAGATTTCGAGAGGATCTTCGGTCAGCCTGGCGATGGCTCCGTTCAACTGGAACGGCCACAAGATCAACATCATCGATACACCGGGACTCAGCGACTTCACCGGCGAGATGCGAGCCGCTCTTCGTGCAGCCGATCTCGCTCTCTTCGTCGTATCCGGCGTCGACGGAGTAGAGGTTCAAACCGAAGCGGCGTGGCGTATGGCGGGAGACGAAGGCATCTCGAGAGCGATCTTCGTCAACAAGCTCGACCGGGAACGGTCGTCGTTCAGCCGCACGGTCGAACAGCTAAAGGAGATATTCGGCACCGGCGTGGCGCCGATCCAGGTGCCGATCGGGTCTGAAGCCGACCTGTCGGGAGTAGCCAACCTCGTAGGAGGCAAGGCGTACACGTACTCGGGCGGACCCAAGGCCACCGAGGGCCCCCTACCCGAATCGGTAGAAACGGAGGTCGAGAGGCTCCATACGAGCTTGGTCGAAGCAGTCGTCGAAACCGACGACGAGATGCTCGAGCGGTACTTCGAAGGGGTCGAGCCTTCGGGAGACCAACTCATTGCCGGTATGCACGCGGGAATGGTTGCCGGCGCGGCGTTTCCGGTCCTATGCGGGTCGGCGACAGAACTCATCGGCATCGATCGGCTTGCCCAATTCATAGTCGATTACGGGCCCCGCCCCTCCGAGCGTCCCACGCCACCCTTGACCGAAGGTGAAGAGCTACCTGCTTCGGGCGTGGTGGCATACGTGTTCAAGACGATGTCGGATCCCTACGTCGGACGAATCTCTCTCTTCCGCGTTTTCCGGGGCAATATCGCCCTCGATGTCGATCTAGAGAACCGTCGGGTCGGCGCCAAAGGACGCATGCACAACATCTTCTCCATGCGCGGCAAGGAGCACGAAGAGGCAACCCGAGTCGAGGCGGGCGACATCGCCGCCGTATCAAAGCTCGAAACCACCCTCGCCGGCGACACCCTGGCAACCCCGGGCCTGGGGGTGACGTTGGCGCCGATGGAGATGCCCAAGCCGACGATGTCGTACGCAGTCTTCCCCAAGACCCAGCACGATGAAGAGAAGCTCTCGACCGCGTTGGCGCGCAGCGTCGAGGACGACCCGACACTCTCGACCGAACGCACCGCAGCCACCAACCAGACCATCCTGTCGGGGCTCGGCGACGCCCACCTCGAAGTGACGATCGCCCGACTGGCGACCCGGCACGGCGTGGAAGTCGATACCGCCTTGCCCAAGATCCCGTACCGGGAGACGATCAAGGGTCGGGCCGACGTCGAAGGTAAACACAAGAAGCAGTCCGGAGGTCGCGGTCAGTTCGGCGTGGCATTCGTAAAGTTCGAGCCCAACACCTTGGGTTCGGGTTATGAGTTCATCAACGAGATCAAGGGCGGGTCCATCCCCCGGCAGTACATCCCCGCCGTAGACAAGGGAATCCGCGAGGCGCTCGAGCGCGGCCTCGCCGCCGGATATCCGGTGGTCGACGTAAAGGCGCGTGTCTACGACGGCAAGTACCACGCGGTCGACTCCGACGAGATGTCGTTCAAGATGGCCGGGATCCAGGCGGTGCGCCAGGCGGCACCCAAGCTCAACGTGGCATTGCTCGAGCCGATCATGAAGATCAAGGTCAAGGTCCCGGAGGATCTGATGGGCGACGTGATCGGCGACCTCAATTCCAAGCGGGGCAAGGTCCTCGGCATGGACGCCGATGGCGGGCTCCGGATTGTGACCGCCGAAGTCCCGTTGGCGGAGATCCAGCGATATTCCATCGATCTTCGCTCGATAACCCACGGACGCGGCAGCTTCGAAATGGAGCTCGCCCACTACGAGGAGGCGCCGCCGCAGGAGGCGCAGAAGATCATCGAAGCCGCACGATCTGAAAACGACTGATGGAGGGACGGATTGTCCGATGAGTGATCGAACGGCGAAACTGACATATGACGGCGGCGAGATCGAGTTCCCAATCGTCTCAGGATCCGAAGGCAACGACGGCATCGACATCAGCCGGCTGCGCGCCGAAACGGGATTCATCGCCCTCGACTATGCCTTCGCAAATACTGCGGCCACACGATCGGGTGTCTCATTTGTCGACGGCGAAGCCGGTGAATTGAGGTACCGCGGGTACCGCATCGAAGACCTGGTCGAACATTCGACCTTCCTCGAGGTCGCCTACTTGCTGTTCCACGGCGAGTTGCCGTCGGCCGAGGGCCTCGCCGCCTATACGGGCAGCATCACCAACCACACGCTCCTCAACGAGGAGATGAAGAGGTTGTTCGATGCTTTCCCCAAGAGGGCCCACCCGATGGCAATCCTGTCCTCGGCAACCAACGCCATGGCGACCTTCTACCCCGATTTCCACAATCCGACGGATCCCTACGCGGTAGAACAGTCCGCGCTGAGACTGATCGCCAAGCTGCCAACGGTCGCCGCCTTCGCCTACAAGAAGTCGGTCGGCCAGCCATACGTCTACCCCCGCAACGATCTCAGCTACACCGAGAACTTCCTCAACATGATGTTCGCCCTGCCGGTCGCCGACTATGAAGTAGACCCGATCGTTGCCAGAGCTCTGGACGTCC
Source organism: Acidimicrobiia bacterium (assembly GCA_036477035.1). Classification (GTDB taxonomy): domain Bacteria; phylum Actinomycetota; class Acidimicrobiia; order Spongiisociales; family UBA11373; genus JACZWZ01. Next base: position 4,504 of record JAZGCP010000019.1, read on the forward strand.
TTCTGGTACTTCACGCCGATCACTCCCAAAACTGCTCGACCTCGGCAGTCCGACTCGTCGGCTCCAGCCGGGCCAACCTGTTCACTTCCGTGGCGGCAGGGATGAGCGCCTTGTGGGGGCCGCTTCACGGAGGGGCCAATCAACGGGTCGTCGAGATGCTCAGCCAGATCAACGAGGACGGCCGCGACTACAAACGGTATATCGACAAGGCCAAGGACGCCGACGACCCGTTCCGGCTCTGGGGCTTTGGACATCGCGTCTACAAGAACTATGACCCGCGGG
>JAZGCP010000190.1:0-3080 GCA_036477035.1 Acidimicrobiia bacterium
CTGCCCGGGGGCCGCAACGCCGATCATGTTGGTGATGTCGTCACCCGGCTGCTGTCTCAGATCCCGCCCAAGCTGCGACGAACCCTGACCTGGGACCAAGGCCGAGAACTCGCCCGATGGCAACGAATAGAACACGAACTCGGGACCCCGATCTACTTCTGTGAGCCGCGTTCACCGTGGCAGAAACCCCTGGTCGAAAACACCAACGGGCTGCTACGACGCTGGATGCCCCGCGGCGCACCCATGCCCCGCACCCAGACCGCCGTCAACCGAATCGCCCAACTCGTCAACTCCATCCACCGCCCAACACTCGGATGGGCCACCGCCACCGACGCCTACGATCAACTACGCGTTGCAACAACCAGTTGAACCCACCTGGTTACTGGTTACTGGTTACTGGTTACTGGTTACTGGCGCCCGCCTCACTCGACGATTCTGCCTCGCCACGGGGGGGGTTTTGGCAGGCCGGCATGCTCGAGCACGATGGTGGCGTGCTCGCGGTAATGGCGCGGCGCCATGCCGAGGTTCCACCCGACCAACAGCTTCGGTCGGACGGGATCGCCCTCCAGAGGTAGTGCCGCCACCGCTGCGACCAGTCCGGCATGAGCGAGCGCGTATTCGGTGCGAGCTGCGTCTGGTTGGACCCCTCCCCACTCGGCAAACACCGCATCGTTGAACTTCTGCCAATGAGACGGATATGGAAGGACCTTCGGAAGTCCCGTCACCGTTCGGGTGAACCGACGTTCCCACGCTGCGATGTGGACCAGGTGCTCTCCCAGACTCCACTCGCCCCCCACCTGGATCAGAAGGTCCTCTCCGGACTCGATCGACAGGCCCAAGTCGGCGAGCACCCCATGGAACCGAGCGCGGCGGTCGCGTAGAAGATGGAGGAATGGCTCGCGCTGCACGCTGCAACGGTATCGAAGAAAGCGTGCCGCGTGCAGCATGCAGCACGCAGGCGAGTTGCAAACTCCAGATTCTGGCTGGGGACTGGAGGCTGATGACTGGTGACTTCCTTGGCCGACCCCCAACTCTCGTCGCCTAGTGTCGCATCGAGATTCGCACCCCGGGAGACGCCATGGTCGCAACCGCCACCGAGACGACGAGCCCGCCGGATCGGGGTATCCGGTGGTTCCTGGCCAACCAGACAACCTGGTCGCGCGCCGTTCTCGGCTCGGGCGTCGCGGTTCTCACCTTTTACATCGTCGGCGCCATCTCGGTTCTCACCAGCCATGGCTGGAGCGGACTCTGCCCCGAGGGAGTCACTCGAATCGAGTGCTCACCGTCCGATCCCCTCGCCGAAGGTCTCAAATCCCCCGGGCTTGGACTGGTGGGCAAGATCACGGTCATCGTCGGATTGATGATCGTCGCCGCCGCCATCGCCAGTTGGAAGCGAATGCCCAATCGCTCGGCCCGCGAGGCAGTCATCTCCGGTGGCGTCTTGGCAATCCAGGCCGTAACGCTCTCGGGTGCGCTGCTGTGGTTCCGTGGTACCGATGTCGACCGTTTCGCCCGAAACTTCCTCAACATCTCGCTCATCGGTCAGAAGGCCGGACTCGCCTGGGACACAGTCGTCGATTCGATCGGATCGATCGCCGGACTGATGCTGACGTGGGCGGCCGTAGCTGCTGCCCTGGTCGGTGTCTACGCATGGCTTCGAAAGACCGGCCCACGCCTGGTCATCTATTCGGCACTGATCGCAGCCGGAGGAGGCCTGGTGTGGGGACTGATGCGAGTCGCCTCGGTCCCCAGCTTCATCAAGGGCGCCCAGAACACCCTGGTTCTCTCGGGAGCCGGTGCCGCCCTCGGGTTCGCCCTGGGACTGGTGCTGGCGCTCTTTACGATGTCGAAACGAAGAGTGGTCCGTGCCCCGGCTCGCATCTACATCAATTTCTTCCGCGGCACCCCACTCATCTGGCAGATCATGTTTGCCGGTGTGGGGCTCGTCCCGGCATTGCGGCTTGATCTCGACATGTACACGATCGCCATCCTGGTGCTCGGCCTCAACCTGGGCGCCTACTCATCGGAGGTGTACCGGGCCGGTATTCAATCGCTCGAGCGCGGACAGATCGAGGCCTCGCGAACGCTGGGCCTCTCCTACTTCCAATCGATGCGATATGTCATCATGCCCCAAGCGATCCGTCGGGTCATCCCACCGCTGCTCAACGAGTTCGTCATTCTCATCAAGGACACGTCACTGGTGTCGGTGCTCGGGCTCACCGTTGCTCAGAAAGAACTTCTCGGCATCGGACGCGACATCTACTCATCGAGCTTCGATGCCACCGCCTGGCTGGGAGCGGCCGCCGGCTACCTCATCATCACGCTCCCCATGATCGGAATCGTGACCATCGTCGAAAAGAGACTGCGAAGCGGTCTCACGAGTGTGATTGGATGACAGAGTTGTGCGCCGAGGGTTAGCTGGAGGTAGCGCCGTGAGATTGTCGTCATCTGGCAAGGATCTACGACGAAGGCGCAGTCTCATGACTGCGGCGAGGAGGAGGACGCCGCCAGGGGCGGCAAGATCCGGCGCTATGCCGGCATGGTCCTCGGGGCGCAACTCCTAATGAACTCTGACGGGACACTCGTAAGGCTCGAAGGAATCCACAAGTGGTTCGACACCCTTCACGTCCTGTGTGGGATCGATCTGAAGATCGTTCCCCAGGAGGTGATGGTGCTCATCGGTCCCTCCGGGTCCGGGAAGTCGACCCTGCTCCGCACCATCAACGTGCTGGAAGAACCGACCGAAGGCAAGGTCTTCTTCGACGGTATGGAACTGACCGACATTCGCACCGACCTGAACGAAGCCCGGACCCACATGGGGATGGTGTTTCAGCAGTTCAACCTGTTCCCCCATCTCAACGCCACCGACAACATCACACTGGCGCTCATCAAGGTGCTCAAGCTATCCAAAGACGAAGCAGTCACCCGGGCGCATCAGCAGCTGGCCCACGTCGGCCTATCGGACAAGTTGGAGTCGTATCCGTCACAGCTTTCGGGGGGACAGCAGCAGCGGGTAGCAATCGCCCGCTCGCTGGCGATGCAACCCAAGCTGATGCTGTTCGACGAGGTGACGTCGGCGC
>JAZGCP010000191.1:0-5662 GCA_036477035.1 Acidimicrobiia bacterium
CCAGCCACACGAGTAGGTCGTCGGGCGGCAGACCCCACCAGGTGGGCCAGTCATGTGCCGCCCATAGGACGGCGCCGACCGAGTAGGCGACCAACCCGAGGATGGCTCCGCTCGCCGCCGTCAGCAATCGGGCACCCAGCGCCGTGATGGGGAGCACCACCAGCAACCCCGGAGGCCAGGCAACCGCGATGACGCCCGCCGCCACTCCCAGGCCCTTTCCGCCCCGAAACCAGAACCATGGATTGAACACCTGTCCGGCGATCGCAGCCAGGCCGGCTGCCATCGATCCGCCGGTGTCGCCGAGTCCTGCGCCCACCATCACTGCGATGGCTCCTTTCGCCATGTCGATCGTGAGTATCACGGCCGCGGTGCTTCGTCCGGCGACCCGCAGTGCGTTGGCCGTCCCCGGGTTGCCCGTGCCCGAATCTCGGAGATCGTGTCCTCGCAACCGGGCGATGAGGTCGGCAGACGGGAGCGAGCCGATCGCGTAACCGAGCAGCAAGGCCCAGATCACGGATGCTGCTCGAGCCATTCGGTCCCGGCGGGACAGAAACGGGCAAAGTCACAGAATTTGCATGCGCTGCTGGGCTGGGGCTCGTATGGGCCGTTCTCGGCACCGTCCACCAACAGTTGCAAGTGCGCGTCTGCTGCTGTGAGCCAAGCGTCGTCGACGGTCTCCGACTCGATGGCCACTTCGTCGCCTCCGAAGTAGGCGAAACTGACCGTGGTCTCGTCTGGCGGATCCACGCCTTCGAACGTCACCTGTGCGGCCGCCACGGCGTACGCCTCCAGTTGGACCCGTCTCGTTGCCGGACCCCCCGGTCGGCCACTCTTGAAGTCCACGATCTCCCACGACCCGGGCTCGGGCTCGTATACGGCGTCGATGCGGCCGCGCACGGTCGACTCACCAACGTTCAGCTCAAATGGTGTCTCGAGGAGGATCGGCTTCATCGATGCAAAGCGAGAACCGAGAAAGCGTTCGAATGAAGTTTCGACGGGGCTCGGCGCGGCATCAGTGCGGACCGTTGCGTCATAGAAGCCAGGCGCGGCGTCGTCAAAGGCGATTGTGCCCCTGTGGTGGAGTTCGATCTTGCGATGCAGTTCGACGCCGCGCCTTGCCGCGGCAGATGGTCGGCGGGGGAGTCGGTCGATGTGCTCCCAACGAAAACGCAGCGCACATGTAGCAAAGGTGACCAGCCCCGTCACCGACGTGCGGAACCGGTCGTCGGCAGGCGGCGTCTCCAGCGGCGCCGGGAGTCCTTCGAGCTTCATCCCAAGTTGGTCCACGGCCGCATCGTATTGCGCCGTAATACCGGTTTCGGCCGCCAGCCGACGTACGAATCCCGGGTCGTTGATGGCCTGGCGCAGCGCGGCGACGTGCCCGGCGGTGAAGTGTGGGTCGGGGGAAGGATCCGAATCGACCCGGACGCGGAGAGATTCGGGCGGCTCGCCGGCGTCGGTGACTCTGCCGGGTGCTGCTTCACCGAGGGCGTCGATGATCTCGAATAGCCGGCTCGGGGAGCGCGACAAACCGTCGGTGTACCACCAGGCACCGGAAGCGGTGAGCGTGTCGGCAGCCCGCGTCACGGCTACGTACGCGGCTCGCCACTCGCTGTCTTCGTGGGCTCCGCGCAACTCGGCGCGTCGCTGCTTCTCGTCACCGCTGAGATCTGGGAGCGAGCTTTGGTCGAGCCTGAGTTCGTGCGGGAGGACCTCCGCATCGGTCAATGGGTCTTCGAATCGAACTACCCGGGAAGGGAAGGTGTCTTTGGTGAGTGCCGGAAGGAAGACGATCGGCCACTCGAGGCCCTTGGCCCGGTGCACGGTGAGCATGGCGACCGCGTTCTCGCCCGAGATCCGAGCCGTGTCGAGCTCGGCTCCGGCCGAATCGTCGGCCAGCACGTCCAGGTGGTCGAGAAAAGCCGCCAGCGATGGCCCGCCCTCGAGCGGACTCCAATCCTCGGCGAGGTCGAGGAAGCGATGGGTGTTGAGGCGGGCCGACATTCGAGCGGCGTCGGGCAGGGCCTCGATCTCGGGCCATGCTCCGGTGCGGTCCAATACTCGCCGGCACAGCTCGACCAGACTCACACCTTGAGCCGCCGCCAGGAGCTCGCGGTAAACCGAGCGAAACGCCGTCAAGCGCTGCTCGGTTGGCGGCTGGAGCCCCTCGACCTCCTCAATCGAGTCGACGGCTTCCAGCAGCGCCCACCCGATGGAGGCTTCATCTGATGCGCCCTTTCGCTGCTTGCGCACCCAGGCGGTGAGGGGCATCAGGTCGCCCATGCCGAGTCGGTACCGACTGCCGAGCAGCACTCGCATCAAAGCGGGCGCGTCGTCCGGTCGGCCGATGATTCTGAGCCAGGCATGGAGATCTGTTACCTCTGGTACCTCGAGCAGACCTCCCATCGATGCCACTTCGACCGGAATCCCGGCTCGGACCAGGGCGTCGCGGATGGTGGCCATCTGGCGGTGCTTGCGAAACAGGAGTGCGATGTCGTTCCACGGTGTCTGATCTTCGGTATGGATACGAATGATCTCGTTGGCGATCCAGGCCGCCTCGGACACCGACGAGTGCAGCCAATGGGTTCGGATTGTTCCCGGCGGTGCATCCTGGCGCGACAGGAGGGCAGGCAGTGGCCCCGGGATGGAAATCTGGGACCTGACGGCGTTGGCGACCTCCACTATCTGGTCGGCGGATCTCCACGACGTGGCCAGTTCCAGAGAGACGGAGGGTGAGCCGTCTGCAGTAGAGAAGTGTTCGGGGAATCGCTCGAAATTCTCTGGAGAAGCGCCCCGCCATTCGTAGATCGTCTGGTCGCTGTCACCGACGGCCGTTACCGGAAACCCCCGGCCGAAGATCGCCAGCAACAACATCCGCTGCCCGGGGTTGGTGTCCTGGTACTCGTCGAGGAGAACGAGGTCATACCGGTCACGGATGCGGTCGGCGATGTGCTCGTGGGCGGTCACGATGGAGTGGGCGGCGGTCACGAGATCGGCGAAGTCGACCACCCCCAGATCGTGTTTGCGCCGTTCGAATCCCTCGAGGATGGCGCTGATCTCTCGCCGGGCGGGTTGCAGCTTCTCGATGCCGGCTCCGATCAGGTCGGACGGGCGCCTCAGATGATCCCCCAGGCTCGACGAGAGTGCCAGGAGTCGGTCGACGACGTGCCCTGCTTGGGTGAGGTCGAGGTGCTGACGAGGTTCGGCTCCCATGGCGTCTCGGAGCAGCTGTCGGACGTAGCCGGGGGTCACGATCCGGACCGAGCGTGGCATCCCGATCAGCGGCCCAAATTCCCGGACCAGACCGTAGGCGAACCCGTGATATGTGGTCACCTCCACGTCGGGCCTCTGGGCCTCCTCGTCGCCGAGATGGCTGCGGATGCTCTCCGCCAATTCTTTGGCGGCCTTGTTGGTGAAGGTGATGCCCAGGGTACGTTCCGGCTCGATCTCTCCAGAGCGAACCTTCTGCGCCAGCCGCCAGCCCATGGTGGTGGTCTTCCCGGTACCGGCACCGGCGGTGACCCGCAACGGTTCCAGCGGAAAGTCGATGATGGCGCGTTGTTGAGGCGTCGGCTTCATGAGAGGAACGCCTCCTGTCCTTGTGGCCATTCAGGGCAAACGAGCCGAACCGGACACCGTTCGCATTGGCTCCCCGGCGTGGCTTCCCACAGCTCGTTTTTGATGCCGGCCGCGGCGTCGTGCAGAGCTGCGTCAACCTCGTCGAGGCGATCGATATCGAGCGATCGGGTGAGGATCGATTTACGCCCGCGGTTCATCCCGGCCGCCGGATACCAGTACTCGCCTCCGAGAACCGGGGAGTCAGACACCGCGCGCAGGCCGAGGACATACAGTCCGAGTTGTACGGACACCGCCGCTTCTTCGACGGTCGGGTGGCTCGTTCCCGTCTTGTAGTCGATGATGTGAAGAGCGTCGCCGCGACGTTCGACTCGATCGATCCGGCCCGTCCACCGCACTCCGACGTGTTCAAAATCGATCTTCTGCTCGAGGCCGGCGGCGGGGCCCTCGCCGGGCCACAAGTCGTATAGCCGCTCGATGATTCGGGCCGCTCGCGTCTTCCATGCTTCGGCCCAAGCCCCCGATCCGAAGGCTTCGGGTTCGAACGCGGAGTCGAGCGCCGTCAGGGCGTCCTCTGCGGTGGCACGTTCCTCGCCACGTTCGGTGGCGGTCCGTTCCGCCTGTTCCAGTGCCGAATGGATTACCGAACCCAGCTCTTGGTAGGCGGAGCCCCCACCATCGACGCGCAGGCGGCGTTCGAATGCGTACCGACGCGGGCAGCGCAGGTATGCGTCCGCCTGGCTTGCCGACAGCGTTGGATCATCCTCGACCAGGCCGGAGTCCGGACCCCGGTCGAGGATGCCGGCGAAGGATTCGGGATCGCGCGGCCGCCATCGAGCCGGGGTGGTGATCGCCTGCAAGGCGGCGAGACGATCGGCAAGCGCCAGCAGCGGATCGCCGATGCGCCGCCTCAGCCATGCCTCAGCCTCTTGGGGCGTGGTCGGTTCCGACCATCGAGACGGTGGTCGCGTTGCTGTTTCCATGTCGGTGCCGGCCACCTGAGCAAGGAAGCGGCTCGGAACACCCTCTCCGGTATCGGGACCGGTGGAGGTGCAGGTCCACACCACCCGCCTGGCGGCGCGGCACATGGCGCTGTACGCCAATCGCTTCTCTTCTTGCAGCCGAAACCTGGCGTAAGCGGTGTCATCGGTGCCATGGGACGGCGAGAGATGCCGAGCTCCGAGCAGTGAGTCACGTTTTCGCAGATCCGGCAGGACTCCTTCGCGGGCGTCGGCGATGAAGACGACATCGAACGAGAGCCCCTTGGACTGGTGCAGCGTCGTAAGCGTGATCCGATCTCGTTCTCCCCGATATTCGAGGAGCGGCGTCGCCTCGAAGTCCTCGGCCTCGCTGGTGCGGGCATATTCGGCGAGCGAAGCACCCGGATCCCGGTCGGCGAGGCGGTTGAGCGCCTGAGCGAACGATGCCAGTGCCTTGCGATCGTCGTCGCGTGTCTGATCCCCGACCATCTCCACGAAGGCATCGAGTGTGCTCCAAACCTTCCAGAAGCCTTCGGAGGCCGGAAGGTTCAACGCCCAGGAGGGATCGCGCAGAAGCGCCGCCACATCGTCGGAAACTCCGGCGGAGGTGAGGGCGACCTCCCACCCCGATCGTGCGGCGATGCGTTCCGTCTCGCGCCCGGCAGCAAGCGTGAGGCCCACCAGCGGGCCGAGCAGGACTCTTCGCAGCGCGGCGGTGGCTTCGGGTTCGGACCGGGTGGTGGCTCGGACGAGATCGAGGATCGGCCGGATCGCGGTGTGGTCGACGAGTCGAGAATCGGGCCTTTCATGCGGGATGCCCCGCCGTTCGAGAGCCCGCGACAGTTCCGGGAGGAAGCGACGTTTGGAGCGAACCAACACCGCGATGTGGCGATACGGGATGCGGTCGCGCAGGTTGGCGCGCTGGATTTCGGACGAGATCCACTCGGCTTCGTCGGAGTGCTGATCGAAGCAGTAGGTCTCAACCGATCCCTCGCCCGGGGCGGGGTGCATCGGTCCGGCCGCTCCGGGAAGCCCGGCGCCAGCGGTGACGCGTACGGCTGCCTCCAGGATGCGGGAGGGGACTCGGAACGATGTCGTAAGCACCA
>JAZGCP010000192.1:0-3927 GCA_036477035.1 Acidimicrobiia bacterium
ACGCGTCTACCGGGATCGTTATCAGAGTCCCGCCGAGTAGCCAGTACCTGGCCGAATAGGTGTTTGACGCATTCGACGCGTTTAACTCGATATCGCCAGCGCATCGTCGAGTATCCAGTACCCAGCAAGATGCAGGTCCCATAGCTACTGGCTACTGGTTACTGGTTACTGGTTACTGGTTACTGGTTACTGGTTACTGGTTACTGGTTACTGGTTACTGGCTACTGGCTACTGGCTACCGATCCCACTCCAAGTCCGTTCGGACTGCTTCCTGGTCGGCCACCGCCGCCAGCAGGTCCTCCACTGGACCGTGGCCGGGCACGAATACTCCCGGCCACGCCTCGGCCAATGGCTCCAATACGAATCGGCGCTCCGTCATTCGGGCATGGGGTACCCGTAGTCCCGGTGCGTCGATTTCGGCGTTGCCGTAGAGGAGGATGTCGAGATCGATCACGCGTGGGCCCCACCGCCTACGGCGCCGCCGTCCCGCATCGTCTTCTATGGCGAGACACCGCTCCAACAACGGCCTCGGTCCGAGCACGGTCCGGAAGGCGACCACCGCGTTCAGATAGTCGGGTTGATCGGGTCCGATCGGAGCCGTTTCCCAAATCGCGGAGTAGGCAACCACGGCGCCGACAGCGCCGAGCGCCGAGACCGCAGTGTGCAAGTGACCTATACGGTCGCCGACGTTCGAACCGAGGCCTATGGCGGCTTGCGTCTCAGGCTCCCGCCGCTTCAGGAACGATCGCCCGTGCCTCGGGACCCAGAGGACGCTTGAGGATCTCCTGGATTGCCGCTATCGCCACGATTGGATCGTCGATGAGCCCGCTGTGGACGAGGTAGCCGGCCAGAACGCCCGCGACTGCATCATCGATGATGTCTCTGTGAATGAGCAGGACCTCATCCGGCGACGAGAGCGCCAGATCCATCGCATCGAAGACCGCTCGAACCGCATCGAGTTCGAGATCCGACAGCGGCTCGTGGTACGCCACCAATTCAGATTCCTCGTACGACGCCATGTTCTGGTTCCCGTCGAGAAGCGACAGAATGCAGGTGATACCCGCGTTCTTGAGCCAGGTGATCTCCTCTTCGCGCCGGACGCGGCGATGCTGGAAGCCGTAGCCACCGACCCGTTCGGAGACCGCCAAACGGCTCTGGATCACCCAGGTGAATTCGCGAGGTTCTAGGCCGGTCATCACAATCCTCGCACGATAGCGTCGGCCACGCGCACCGTCTGCAGTGCCATGACCACGTTGTGTGACCGAATGATCGAGGCCCCGGATGCAACCGCCAGCACCTGTGCAGCGGCCGAGGCCGGGTCGCGTTCATCGGTGTCGATGGAGCCGAGGATCCCCGAAATGAACGACTTTCGTGACGCGCCCACCAGCACCGGATACCCCGTCTTTGCGATGCGGGCAACCCCCAGCGAGAGCAAATCGAGATTGTGACCGAGCGACTTGCCGAATCCGATGCCCGGATCCAGGCAGATCGACGCCTTGCGCACCCCGGCCTCGATGGCCGAGGCGGCGGCGACCTCCAAGTAACCAGCCACGTCCTCCACCACATCTTCGTACTGAGGATTCTCTTGCATCGTCCGCGGCTCACCCTGCATGTGCATCAGTACCAGACCTGCCCCGGTGGTCGCAGCCAGTTCCACCATCGCCGGATCACTGAGTGCGGTCACGTCGTTGACAATGGCGGCACCGGCGTCGAGTGCCGCCGCCGCCACCTCCGCCTTCGATGTGTCCACGGAGACCACCACAGCGCGGGCCGCAAGCGCCGCCACTACCGGCACGACCCGATCGATCTCGACATTGGTAGTGACCGAATCTGCACCGGGACGGGTCGACTCGCCGCCGACATCGACCACATCGGCTCCGGCAGCGTCGAGTTCGAGACCATGCGCGATCGCAGCATCCGCGTCGAGGAACCGGGCTCCGTCGGAAAAAGAATCCGGAGTCACGTTGAGGACACCCATCACGAGCGTGTGCTCGCGGTCCGAAAGGCTCAGTTCACCGACTTGCCAGTCGATCGGCCGGTGCGGACGACGGACCGTCAGGAGGGCGGAACCTCTTCGGTGGAGGCCTTCACAGCAGTCACCGGCGATTCCGCCAAGTTGCCGTTCGGCGCCTGGATCCGCATCGACCCATCGGTGGCATGCTGCCACTTGGGGACGTCGAAAAAGATCTCGCGGACATCGTCGGCGTTGAGGGTCTCTCGCTCCTTGAGGGCGTCGGCGATTCTGTCGAGCGCGTCGGCGTGAGTGGTGATAATCGTGCGCGCCTCGCCATGGGCCTGGGTGATGAGGTAGCGAACCTCCTCATCGATGATCGAGGCCACGTCGTCCGAGTAGTCCTGACCTTGGTTGTAGTCACGGCCCAGGAACACCTCACCGGCCGGCTGGCCGTACTTCATCGGACCCAACCGATCGCTCATGCCGTATTCCATCACCATCCGGCGAGCGAGTTTGGTCGCCTGCTCGATGTCGTTGGAGGCACCGGTCGTAGGGTCGAGGAACATGATCTCTTCGGCCGTCCTGCCACCGAGCATCATCGCCAGCTTGTCCACCATCTCGCTACGCCGCAGGTAGTTACGGTCTTCGAGCGGGAGTGCCATCGTGTAGCCGCCGGCCCGGCCTCGCGGAATGATCGTGACCTTGTGAATCGGATCGGCGTTGGGAAGGGCGAATCCCACGAGTGCATGCCCACCCTCGTGGTATGCGGTGATGTCTTTCTCCTCCTCCGACATCACTCTGCTGCGACGCTCGGGTCCTGCTATCACCCGATCGACGGCCTCTTCGAGCTCGTCCATGCCGATGACGTCGCGATCGCGGCGGGCCGCCAGCAGTGCCGCCTCGTTGATGGCATTGGCGAGATCGGCACCTGTGAAGCCGGGTGTCTGCCGAGCGAGAACCTCGAGATCGATGTCGTCGGCGAGTGGCTTGCCCTTGGCGTGTACCTCGAGAATGGCGTGACGTCCCTTGATGTCGGGGCGATCGAGCACGATGTGACGGTCGAAGCGACCCGGTCGCAACAAGGCGGGATCGAGGATGTCGGGACGGTTGGTGGCCGCAATGAGGATCACGCCGGTCTTGACGTCGAAGCCGTCCATCTCGACCAGGAGTTGGTTCAGCGTTTGCTCGCGTTCGTCGTGCCCGCCACCGAGTCCGGCACCACGATGGCGCCCGACGGCGTCGATCTCGTCGACGAAGATGATGGCGGGAGCCTGCGCCTTGGCCTGCTCAAAGAGGTCGCGCACCCGACTGGCACCGACGCCGACGAACATCTCCACGAAATCCGAACCGGAAATCGAGAAGAACGGAACGCCCGCCTCACCTGCCACCGCACGCGCCAACAGAGTCTTTCCGGTTCCGGGGGGCCCGTACAGGAGCACCCCCTTGGGAATCTTGGCCCCCATCGCCCGGAACTTCTGCGGCTTGGTGAGGAAGTCCTTGATCTCTTCGAGTTCTTCAACCGCTTCCTCGGCTCCGGCAACGTCTTTGAACGTGACCTTCGGCATGTCGCGACTCACCTGCTTTGCCTTGGCCTTACCAAACGACATGACGCGGTTCCCGCCGCCCTGAAGCCGCATGATGATGAAGATGAACACGCCGAATATGAGGATGTACGGGAGAATTGTTCCCAGGAACCACTGCAGCAGGGTCGGATTCTCCGAATCGGTCGTCACCGTCACTCCGTTGTCCAGCAGCAAGGCGGTGAGATCTCCCTCGTAGCCTTCGGGGAACGTCGTCTCGAAACCAGAAGTGCCGGAGGGGCCACTGATTTCGCCTTCAACGACGTTCGACTTCTGCTTTATCACGACCGTTGTGATCAGTCCGCCACGAACGTTCGCCTGCAACTGGTCGAGCGACAGCTCGGTGGGGGCAGTTGCCGTGCTCAAGAAGGCGTTCACAATGGTCACACCCAC
>JAZGCP010000193.1:0-8088 GCA_036477035.1 Acidimicrobiia bacterium
GGCGCCGACTCCTACTCCCACTCGATGGTGGCGGGTGGCTTCGACGAGATGTCGTAGGCGACCCGATTGATCCCTTCGACCTCGTTGATTACCCGCGACGAGATTCTCTCCAGCAGATCGTGAGGCAGCCGAGCCCAATCGGCCGTCATAGCGTCCTCGCTGGTGACGGCGCGCACTATGAGCGGATAGGCGTAGGTGCGAGCATCGCCCTGAACGCCGACCGTCTTGATCGCCGGCAGCACTCCAAATGCCTGCCAGACGTCGCGATACAACCCCGCCCGCCGAATCTCTTCGAGGATGATGGTGTCGGCACTGCGCAGAATCTCGAGTCGCTCCCGGGTCACGTCACCGATGATCCTCACGGCCAGTCCGGGACCGGGGAAGGGCTGCCGCCACACAATGTCGGGAGGCAGTCCGAGTTCCTCACCGATCGCACGTACCTCGTCCTTGAACAGATCGCGCAGCGGCTCCAGCAATTGGAAGTTCATGTCGTCGGGCAGTCCACCGACGTTGTGGTGGCTCTTGATCTTCGCTGCATCCTTGGTACCGGACTCGATGACATCCGGATAGAGCGTCCCCTGCACCAGGAATTTGGCATCGTCGACATCGACCGCGACATCCTCAAAGACCCTGATAAAGGTCTCACCGATGATCTTGCGCTTCTCTTCAGGGTCGGTCACCCCCGCCAACGCACTGAGAAACCGGTCGGCGGCACGTACGTGGATCAGGTCGACATCGAGGGTGGCCCGAAACGCCGCTTCCACTTGGTCGGCTTCGCCCCGCCGCAGGAGGCCGTGATCCACGAACACACAGGTGAGCCGGTCTCCGATCGCTCGATGGACCAGTGCGGCGGCAACGGCCGAGTCCACCCCGCCGGAGAGGCCGCAGATCACTCGGCCCACCGGCGCCGCCGCACGGACCCCCGCCACCGCCTGTTCGATGATCCCGACGTGGGTCCACGTCGGTTTGGCCCCGCAGACTTCATAGAGGAACCGTTGCAGCACCTCCTGGCCGCGTGGGGTGTGGGCTACCTCTGGGTGAAACTGCACGCCGCAGAATCCACGCTCCAGATCCTCCATCGCGGCCACCGGCGAAACCGCCGTCGATGCCGTCACCGTAAAACCCGGTGGAGCCTTTACCACCGCGTCGCGGTGGCTCATCCAAACCTCCTGGTGGCCCGGCAGCTCGGCAAACAACACCGACTCTGATGTGGTCTCCAAATCGGTCCTTCCAAACTCGGCTGCCTCGACCCGCGCCACGTCGCCGCCGAGGGCACTCGCCAACACCTGATGTCCGTAACAGATACCGAGAATCGGAACACCCAGCTCGAGGATGGCCGGATCGATCTCATAGGCGTCCTCGGCGTACACCGATGCCGGGCCACCAGACAGGATGATCCCGACCGGAGACGCGGATCGCACCTGGTCGGCGGAGACATCACGGGGCACGATCACCGAGTACACGTGCGCCTCGCGCACCCGGCGAGCGATCAGTTGAGCGTATTGCGCGCCAAAGTCGACGACGAGAACCCTGTCGAAGTCCTCGTCCACCGGCATCAGCCCATGCCGACGTGCTGGCTGATCTGGAGCGCCTTGCCTTCGGTCTTCAGTGCCGGCGCAACCATGACTTCGGCCTTCTGGAATTCCTTCAGATCGGCGTATCCGGTGGTGGCGAGCGAAACCGTCAACCCGCCGAACAGATTGCGCCGCCCGTCGTTCTCATGGGCCGGGCCCCGAAGAATCTCCTCGAGCGATCCCAACTCGCCCACCTCCACCCGAGCGCCACGCGGCAGGGTCGGATGGAATGTGGCCATGCCCCAATGATGACCCCGCCCCGGTGCCTCGGTGGCCGCCGCAATCGGAGAACCGAGCATGACGGCGTCGGCTCCGCAGGCGATCGCCTTGGCGATGTCACCGCCGGTACGCATCCCGCCGTCGGCGATCACATGCACGTAACGCCCGCTCTCGTCGAGATACTGGATCCGGGCACCCGCGGCGTCGGCGATGGCGGTGGCCTGGGGCACTCCGACCCCGAGGACGCCGCGGGTAGTACAGGCTGCCCCCGGACCCACACCGACGAGCACGCCGACCGCACCGGTGCGCATCAAATGCAACGCCGTCGAATAGGAGGCGCAGCCGCCCACGATCACCGGAAGATGGAAACCGGAGATGAACTTCTTGAGATCGAGAGGTTCGACCCGCGTCGACACGTGTTCGGCCGACACAACCGTCCCCTGGACCACCAGCATGTCGAGGCCCGCGTCGACCGTGAGACCCGAATACTTGGCAACGTTCCGAGGCGTGAGACTGGCGGCAGTCGTGATCCCTGCCGACTTCATCTCCTCGATGCGAAGGCCGATCAGTTCCTGCTTGATCGGCTCGAGGTATATCTCCTGCATCCGCCGAGTCGCCTTCTCCGCCGCCAGCGAGGCGATCTCCGCGAAATAGGGGGCCGGATCCTCGTAGCGGGTCCACAGCCCTTCCAGGTTCAGGACGCCGATCCCACCGAGACGTCCGATTTCGATGGCAGTCGCAGGACTCACCGCCGAATCCATCGCCGAAGCGAGCATCGGGAGTTCCAGCTGATAGGCGTCGATCTCCCACGAGATGTCGACATCGTCGGGATCGCGGGTACGTCGGCTCGGAACAATCGCAATGTCGTCGAGACCCCAAGCCCTGCGCCCGGTCTTACCGATCCCGATTTCGATGTCCATTTCTGTCCAATGTGGTGCTTGTGGGGAGAGTAGAGCATGGAGCATGCAGCGTGCAGATCAGACATCAGACATCAGACATCAGGCTTCAGACTTCAGAAATCAGAGACCAGCACAGATATACGGGCCTAGTCAGTGGCTCTATCAGTTGGTATCTAATGGGGGTGCGTGACTATCAGCGGCTCACTGTCTGGCAAACCGCCGACGCCCTCATCCCGATGGTGTACTCAGTCGCACGACAACTGCCGAACGACGAACGATTCGGTCTCGCATCACAACTAAAACGTGCAGCCGTGTCCATCGCCTCCAACATCGCCGAAGGGTCCGGTCGTTCCTCAGATGCCGACTTCGAACGCTTCCTATCGATCGCTGCCGGCTCGGCAAGTGAGGTCGAGTACCAACTCGGACTGGTGACCAGGATGTGGCCCTCGACACTCGGCATTGATGGCGCTCGGCACCATGTCAACCAGGTCAAGCGGATGCTTTGGAGTCTCATGGAGGCGTCAAAGCAGGAGCGCTCCACCCGTCGCCCCGCCACTGAAATCTGACGTCTGAGATCTGAAGTCTGAGATCTGTTACGTCAGCCCGCCAACCCCACCCGCTTTCTTACCGCCTGCTGAAAACCCTCAGCTCGCGTTCGGGCATCCAAGGCTCCTCGTTGCATGAGCCGGGCTACTTCGGCGTCGTCCATGTCCTGGTAGTTGCTTCGAATTGGTGCCAAACCGGCTACCACCGAATCGGCGACCGCATCCTTGAACTTGCCATATCCGCCGCCGCCGAATTCGGCTTCGATCGACTCGACTGAGGCGCCGGTGAACAGGGACATGATCTCGATGAGGTTCGACACCCCCGGTTTCTCCGCCCAGTCGTACCGGACCTCGGTTTCCGAGTCGGTCACGGCACGTTTGAGTCTCTTCCTGATGGTGTCGGGATCATCGAGGATCAGGATTCGGCTGCTCTCGTCCGGATCCGACTTCGACATCTTGGCGGTCGGGTCCTGCAGCGACATCACCCGCGCTCCCTTTTCCGGGATGATCGGCTCCGGCATCGGGAACTCGTCGCCGAATCGATGGTTGAAGCGTTCGACCAGGTCTCTGGTCAGTTCGAGATGCTGCTTCTGGTCCTCACCGACGGGTACCGCATCGGCCCTGAACAGGAGAATGTCGGCAGCCATGAGCACCGGGTATGAATAGAGACCGAGATTCGATCCGGCCCTGTCCGATTTGTCTTTGAACTGGGTCATACGATTCAACTGCCCGGTACCGGTGATCGTCCCCAGAATCCACGCCAGTTCGGTGTGCTGCGGCACCTGGCTCTGGTAGTAGAAGAGTGACCGCTCTGGGTCGACACCGGCAGCGATGAGAACCTTGGCTGCCTCGAGACGATCCTTGTTGAACTCAACCGGATCGAGCGGGAGGGTGATGGCGTGAAGGTCGACGACGCAGTAGATACAGTCGTATTCCTCCTGGAGCCTCACCCAATTTCGCAGGGCGCCCAGGTAGTTGCCGATATGAATGTTGCCGGAGGGCTGCAGTCCTGAGAAGACGGTCTTGCGTGTCATGTGGCGCACTAAGTTAGTGCGCATCCCCGCTGGCCTGGTCCGGAGGCCGAGACATTTCGCATTTAGGCATTAGGCCACTCGACACCTAACACCTAACTGAGGCGATAGCCTCCCCCCATGGACTCGACCCGCGCTGCTATCCACGACCTCGGGTTAATCGGAGTGGCATCGCAACATCTGACGACCGAAATCGCCATGCATCTCCCCTTCGAGGATTTGGCGCCGTTCAAGGATGCCCTCAAAGTGTTCTTCTCCCGAGCCAAGTGGACGCCGGCCGACGAGGCCCGGCTATCCAGCCTGGTCACCGCCCATGTGGCAGAAGGAATGTGGGAGCACGACCTGGGGGAAGGGATCACGCTGACCCACGGCATCGTCGACGGCACTTATCTCCTGCGAGTCGAAGGTGGAGCCAAACCGGCCGAATCGATCTTCGACCGCATCTTCGACGGCCCGGTGATACCCGAATCGACCCCTCATCCGAGGAAAGTGAAGTTTCAGATCGGAGGCGAGCCCCGTCCCGGGGTGTGGCACCGACGCGGGGAGCCGGTAGATGATGATCGAGTCGTCTCATTGCTGATCGATGAGGACATCACGGACGTGATGGTTGCGGGCGACTTCGTGACCGTCGGTCTTGCCGCCCGCTCCACCTGGGAGGAGCGGCTCGACGCCGTGCTGGAGCGGGTCACCGAGTTGTTCTGGGATGGGAAGGAATCACACGGCCCGGTGCGCACCCGCGACGAGCTCCTCGAAGAGGCAGGACGGCTGAGCGTCCAGGAGGTACGCGCCGAAGACCTTCATCTGATGGATCCGGACCGCCAGGAGCACCGAGCGTTGCTCATCGCCGCGCTTGGAGCCGACGATCCGCGTCACCGCCGTGCTGCGGTGGCGACGCTGGCACTGGCGGGCGACGACGACGTGGCGATGGCAGCCGTGATAACCGGCTACCGCGAAAAGTCACGGATCGTCAGGCGGACAGCCGTCGACGCCGCCGCCGATCTCGAGAAGGAGGCCTACCGCCCGCTGTTCGAGGAGGCAATCTTCGACGGTGATGCCTGGATCCGGTGGCGAGCGGTGCGAGCCATCTCAGATATCGGCGTCGATCCCAGTGAGGAACAAATCATTCTGGCGACTGCCGACGAGGACTTTCAGGTGCGGTTCGAAGCCAACGCCGTGTGGCAGCGTCACGAGAGCCACGATGCGTAACAGCTAGAGCGCCGCATAGGAGGTCGCATCCTGCGCGGGCGGTTTGGTCTTTACCATCCTCTGCCATGCCGGTCGGAGTTCTCACCAATATCGTCGCCGTGATCGTCGGCACGACGATCGGCGCGGTCGCCAGATCTCGATTCCCGGAGCGAATTCGGGAAACGGTCATGGGCTCGCTTGGTCTGCTCACCGCCGCGGTGGGAGTCCGTGAGATCCTTCCCACGAGCGAGTTCCCGCTGGTGCTCGGTGCGGTCCTGCTGGGGGCCGTGATCGGAGAACTCCTGCGGATCGAAGGAGGCCTCGAAGCCCTCGGCGGGCGTCTGCAGCGGCGCTTTGCGGGCGAAGGCGGCGACTCCCGCTTCGCGGAGGGTTTCATCATCGCTTCACTCGTCTTCTGCGTCGGCCCGCTCACGATCATCGGGTCGATCGAAGACGGGCTGGGAGATCCCGAGTTGCTGTTCGTGAAATCGGGACTCGACGGATTCGCCTCGATCGCGTTCGCCGCCGTCTATGGATGGGGTGTCGGACTGTCGATCATCGCCATCGCAGTGATTCAAGGTGGGTTGGCGCTGGCCGCCGGGACCCTCGACGGAGTGCTGACCGATCCGATGCTCGATGCTCTCGGTGCGGCAGGCGGAATCCTGTTGCTCGGGATCTCACTGCGACTGCTGGACCTCAAACAGATCCGGGTGGCCAACCTCCTGCCGGCGGTGGTCCTGGCCCCGCTATTCGTATGGTGGTGGGGGTGAGGTTCCGCTCCTGACCTCATGGTCCCATTCCCGCGCCTCCACGAGGTTGGCGCGGGCCTCGTTGGCGGCCACAACCGCCACCACCAGCGCGGCAATCGGGTCGGCCCACCACCAATCAGCCACGATGTTGAGTCCCAGACCGATCGCCGTCCCTGCGGCGAGTGCGCCGTCCAGCACGGTCATCGTCGCCTCGGCACGCAGGGGCGCTGAGTCGAGCCGGGCGGCGATTCGATGCTTGGCGGAGCCGAGGCCGAACATGACGACGGCAACAGCGACCAGATACAGCGCACCCCAGATGGACTCGTCGGGCCGCCGTCCGGTGACCAGATCCCGCACGCCAGCGATCGATAGAACGAATGCCAGAACCGCGAACGCGCTGCCGACCAGTCTGAGAGCACGAGCCGTCCGCAGCGGATGGTCGGTTTCGTGTCCGGGGCGTAGATGCCACACCACAACCGCAGAGGCAAAGACCTCAATGATCGAGTCGGTACCGAAGCCGATCAGGGCCAACGACCCCGCCGCAATACCCAAGCCAATCGTGAGGCCGGCTTCGCCGACGTTCCACATGATCGTGGAGTACTCGAGGCGAAGGGCAAGCCGCCGAAGTCGAGATCGCTCGTCCATGGTGGGGATGCTCGCAGGTCGACTCGGCAGCCCGGCCGGATTGCATCACCCGGCAAAGAAGGCGGGCAACACCGCGTCGTTGCCGAGGGCGAACAGTGCTCCCACGACCAGGCTGGCCACCGCAGTAAAGGCTCCGAGCGCCATTTGTACACCCTGTCGACGCCCCGTTGCCTGGAAACCGTACGAGAACAGCCAGGAGATGATCCCGTTGGCGATGAAGAGCCCCAACAAGAAGACGACCAGCACCGTGATCCCGGCGCCGGTGCCCCCCGCCCGACTGGCCGCCAAGAACGTCACCACCTGGGTCGGCGTCTCAGCGCCGACGCCATGGAGCATCCCCACCCCGAACGACACCGAATTGCCGTAGTCGCCGAAGCCGGCATCGGGTCCATGGGTGTGACGATGCGAGTGCCGCGGGATGTCACCACGATTTTCCCGGTCTGCGTCCACTTCGTCACCGCCGCTGTGGTGGATGTCGAATGCGGCGTGCTCATGCTCGTGCTCCACATCGTCGGAGCGTCGGAACCACCGAACCAGCTTGCGAACTGCTCCGATGATTAGCATCCAGCGACTCTGCATCCGGAAACCCTCGCGATGCACGATCAGGCTGTACAGCAGGTAGAGCCCGAGGACAATGAGCGTCCAGCCCACGATCCGTCCGAACAGCGCATCCACCGATTCGGGGATGCTGCGCCCGGCGATGATCACGACGGTGCCGATGACGAGCACCACCAGGCCGTGCCCGAAGGCGTAAACGATCCCTAAGGCGAAGCCCCGCCGGGGTGAGTCCTGGGTTGCAGCGATATCGGTGATGGCGGCAATGTGATCCCAGTCGACCCCATGCCGCAGCCCCAGGAGCAGCGAGCTGACGATGAGCCCGATGCCGAGCCCGGTCGCTCCGATGAAGAAAGGCATGAGCGGGCAAGAATACCGGGCCTACGCGACGCCACCGGCAGCGCCCGAATTCGTCCTACATATCGGCCGGTTTACCTTGTGGCTCCTGGTGGTCGGTTGCTCGACGCAGGCGCCGATCGGGCTCAGCCCATCCGGAAGTCCCAGTTCACATCGCGATCAGGCGTGAACTTGATGTATACGCGGTCTCCATAGGACACCAGAACCTCGGCGTAGGCCCTCGCTTTGTCCTCGCTCCCGTCCACATATCGGGCGTACATTCCGCCCATGCCGGGGAGATCGTTGTTGGGACCCTCGACCGTGGCCGTTCCCCAGTAGTGGACCCCGTA
>JAZGCP010000194.1:0-5550 GCA_036477035.1 Acidimicrobiia bacterium
CTCGTGCACCCCGCCCTTGAATCGCGACCATCGACGCGTCCCGGATCGCCGGCTCAAGCCAGGCACCCCTACGGCACCCGGGATCATTCGCTTAGGGCTGCTTCCTTCCGGACCTGACCCGATTCACAATGTTCCCGCCGCGTAGGACCCGGCCGTCATCACCACGTGTCCGGCGCTGACCCGACAGTCGACGACCCTCGGGCGGGGAATTCAGCCCCGCATAAAGAGGGTTTCGGGTACAGAGCACCCCTAGTGCCCCGCCTAGCACGAGAAGCGAAGCGTAATGGAGAGTCGCCAGTGTCCAGTCCCCAGCCAAAACGACTCACGACTCCTGACTCAAGACTTCTTGAGAACCACCCCGTAGACGAATCCGAGCGGACCCATCCGCCAGATCTTCTCCACGCTAAGAGGTGCGCCTGCGTAGATCTCCTGGGGTTGCGGCAGCGAGTCGAGGCTGCGGTGCAGATATCGGTACTCGCTGAATCCTCCGACGAAGAACCCGACGACGGGAAGCACGATCGCCGAACCGATGCGATGCAACGTCCGTTTCCAACGCGATTCGGGACGGCCGAGGTCGACAACTGCGGCGACCCCTCCTGGACGCAGGACGCGGGCGATCTCGTCGAGCGTCGCGGCAATCGAATCCAGGTTGCGAAAGACGTAGGCACTGAAGACGCCATCGACCGAACCGTCGGCGAGAGGGAGCCTTTCACCTCTGGCGACCACCCGTCGCCGCGCCGGGTTGAGTAGGAGCATCTCGGGAGCAGGATCCACCGCGATGATCGTTCGATCGCCAAAGTCGGGGTTGGCGGCTCCGGTTCCGGCGCCGAGGTCTACCACCACGCCGTCGGGTAGATGGGCGATCCCACGGCGTCGCCACTCGTCATCACGGCCCAGCGAAAGGATTCGATTCACCCGGTCGTAGCGTCGGGCGATCCGGGAAAAGACTTCGCGCCTATTGGTGGGTCGTCGAGGCGGCACCGATCACGGTCCGATGAGGTCGGAGCCGAGGAGAGCCTGAAGCGGTTCGGGGACCCTCACCGATCCGTCCGCTTGCTGATTGTTTTCGAGGATGGCGACCAACGTGCGGCCTACCGCAAAGGCAGTTCCGTTGAGCGTGTGGACAACGGAGGTCGGTCCATCGCCGTCACGGAATCGGATCTTGAGCCGACGCGCTTGGTAGTCGGTCGTGTTGGAACAAGACGTGATCTCGCGGTAGGCGTTCTGCCCGGGAAACCAGGCTTCGAGGTCGTACTTCTTGGCAGCCGGGTCCCCAAGATCACCGGTGCACACGTTGACCAATCGATAAGGGATGCCGAGTGCCTGCACCATCCCCTCCTCGAGCGACAGCAAGAAATCGTGTTCTGCCCATGACTTGTCCGGATGGCAGTACGAGAACATCTCCACCTTGTCGAACTGATGCACCCGAAATATGCCCCGGGTGTCCTTGCCATAGGTACCGGCTTCACGACGGAAGCAGGTCGAAAAACCGGCGAACCGAATCGGCAAATCGTCGGAGTCGAGAATCTCGTCGGCGTACATCGCGGCGAGTGGTATCTCCGCCGTCGCCGCCAGGAACAGGTCATCGGGTTCGATACCGTCACCGTCGCTGACTCCAACCGCGTATATCTGCTCGCGCGCACCCGGGAGAAACCCGGTACCGAACAACGCCATTTCGCGAACCAGGACGGGTGGCACCACGGGAGTGAACCCTTCAGCAGCGAGCCGGCTCAGTGTCCACTGCACGAGGGCAAACTCCAGCATCACCGCCTGGCCCAGGAGATAGCCAAAGCGGGACCCGGAGACCTTGGCGGCTCGTTCGATGTCGAGAATCCCCAGCCGTTCTCCGATGTCGACGTGGTCCTCCACCTCGAAGTCGAATTCCGGAGGCGTCCCCCAGGTCTTGATCTCGAGGTTGTCCGCTTCGGTCGCTCCGACGGGGACACTGTCATGAGGCGGGTTGGGCAGCGGCACCCATATCGCGTCGAATTCGGCATCGAGCTCATCAGCCTCGACCAGGCTCGCCCTGTACTGATCTGCCAGCTCAGCTGCCGCGGAGATGGCCGCTGCCTTGGCATCACCGTCCAATCGAGCAATCTCCTTGCCGGCCTCCTTCTGACGTGCCCGCATCTCCTCGGCGGCACCCCGAACCTGGCGGCGTCGTTGATCGAGTTCCACCAGGGCATCCAGGTCCACATCGAGATTTCGTCGTGCAAAACCGTCAGCAAGAAGTTCGCGGTTGGTGCGAAGCAGATTGACGTCGTTCATTGATCAGATATTAGAGAGGGCTTGATCAGCGACCGGCAACCGTCGTCGTCGACGCCTGGCGGCGTCGCCGGCAATCGCCGAGCTTCGCTCGGCGGGCAATCACTGCGTGGGCAATCAACATTGGATTCCGGCTGGGGACTGGGGGCTGGAGACTTGGGGGTCAGTTTCCGCCCAGGGCTCGGTCGACCGCGGTCTGCTCCTCGGGTGACAACGGCTCCACTCCTTTGCCTTGGCGAACCATCTTGGTGAAGAAGAGCGTCTGGCGAGGCCCTACCAGAAGTGTTATCACGAGCCCATCGCTTCGCTCGTTGAGCAGAGCAATGGCACGTGACTGATTGCCCACCCATTCTTCGGTGGCATCGAAGGTGACCACGGCGGCATACCGCAGTGCCCCTGGCATTCGGTCCATCAATGATCGGATCTGGGGCTGCAGATGCGCCACGGCGGCTTCTATCGCGGCCAGGTCCTCGTCGAGAGTACGAACCGATTCATAGATGCCGCCATCGCGCGGGATCGCAGAGAATCTGCCTCGGTCAATCATCACGAAGGCGAATGTGGCCGCGGATAGACCCAAGGCGGCCAGCACCGCCAGCACTGCCCAGATGTCCATCAGCCCTCCGGGTTGACGAGAAACAACATCGACAATCTGTCGTCCTCATCTTCGTCGTCATCGAAGAGGGATGTCACGATGATCTCGTAAATCGTGCCCGGTTCGACCGGAAGGTTCGAGAACACGAGCGTTGTGAGTTCGCCTCCGTTGAGCAAGGAGATCTCCTGCCGCGCTTCCCATAGGTCTCCCGCGTTGCTGATGAGACTCAACTGCACCCCTATCGCAGCTGTCGGGATGTTCCCGCGATTCGAAATAGTCACCTCGACCATCTGATTCGGGGTGATGGCCAAGACCGGTAGACCCTCTTGCTCTCCGACGGAGGCCGGCTCCAACCTCAGATCGGCCACGGCGACATTCTGGAAGGGACTGAGGTTTTCGGTGAGGAATAGACGCCGGGCCAGTTCCTGAGCGCTGAACAGTCCCTCCAAAGCTGCCGGGACGAAAGCGACGATCGGCGGATCCCCTCCCTGTAGTTCGGTATCGACATCGATCAGCGATGACAAGAAACCGACGTAGGCGCTGTCGCCCACTCTGAGATCGACCAACCCCCGGGTGAGTGTCGCCAGACCATCTTCATCGAGCACATTCTCGGTGAGGGCGATCAAGCCCAACTTGGAGTCCGACAAAGCACCGCGCCACGTCGTCACTGCGATCCTCAGAAAGAGGTCGCCCTCCTTCAGAGACTCGGGAGGATCTGCCGCATCGAGCTCATCAACCCGCCCCTCGGTCTCGTCTTCGAGCCGTTCGAGCAGCTTGATCATCGCGGCACGATCGAAGTCCTCGATGTTCTCGATCATCGAGGAAAACGCCCGAGCGGTCTCCTGTTCGGTCCTGGCGACGTCGAAAGCTAGATCCAGGTAGCCCCGGGTCAGTTCCGAGTCTCCGGCAGCACGCGTCACACCGAAGGCGATCGCAATGGCGATGCCTGCCACACCCCAAAGGATGATCGAACGGCGACGGCGCTGCCGTCGGATCTTTGGACCGTAGGACACGTGGTGGGCGAGGGGGGAGTCGAACCCCCACGAGCGCTATGCCCACAGGATTCTGAGTCCTGCGCGTCTGCCAGTTCCGCCACTCGCCCGAGAGGCGGAAAATCGTACCACGGGGCGCTTTTCTCACATCCACCACCGGTACGCTGGCTCACATGGGCCTTGCCCGCGGCCTCGAACGCCGCCTCGAACAACTCGTGGATGGTCTCGCTGCTCATCTCTTCCGGGGTCGAATCCACCCCGTCGAACTAGGCACCAGGATCGTCCGGGAGGCCGACCTCGGCGTGTTCGAAACCCACGCCGGTCCGGGAGCGCCAAACGCCTTCGTCGTCACGCTCGGTGGCGAAATCGAATCGACAGAGGCCGTCGCCGAAGCCGAGCGGGAACTCGAAGCAGTGATGTCGGAAGCCGCAGCCGAACGAGGCTGGCGACTCGACGGACCGGTCACGGTCACCATCCAGTTCGGGGACGGTGCGGCGTCCAGTGCATCGGTGCAGACGTCAGTCGAGCCCGGACCCGTGGCACCCTGGGCCTACCTCGAGCCGGCCACCGGCAATCCGCTCGAACTGGGGGTCAACCGCTCGGTAATAGGTCGCAGCAGCACCGCGGACGTGCACCTCACCAACGACGACGTCTCTCGCCAACATGCTCTTCTGTGGAGGGAGGCCGGGGCAATCTGGTTGGCCGACCTCGACTCCGCCAACGGCACTTTCGTCAACGACGAGCGCCTCACCGATGTCACGGATCTACTCAACGGTGACCAAATCACCTTCGGCGGGACCGCCCTGACTATTCGGGTGCTCTGATGCCCATCATCGCCGTCAACGTCATCAAGGTGCTGTTCGTGGTGGCGCTGTACCTGTTCCTCTTCTATGTGGCTCGATCGATGCGAGGCTACGTTGCCGGTCCTCCTCTGGATGCCGGCACCGTCCCGAGCCCACAGTCGGTGCGACAACCGCCTGCCGCTGCCTCGCCACCACGGAGTCGTTCAATATTGATCTTCGACGATGACGGGCAATCGACCGATCATGCGATCACGCGCCCGATGGTGGTGGGACGGGGCGAGTCGGCCGACATTCGAATCGACGACGAATTCGCATCCGAGCGGCACGCATCCTTTGCAGTTGAGGGAGGTACCGTCGTCGTCGAAGACCTCGGTTCCACGAATGGGACCACGATCGACGGCCGCCCTGTGACCGGCCGCACCGAGGTCACCTCCGGCACCGTTGTAATAGTGGGACGTACCAGAGTGGTGGTCACATGAATTTCGCCTGGGCAACCCGCACCGATGTCGGACGGGTGCGCGACCACAACGAGGACTCGGTATGGCCAACCGCCGACGGGAGCACCGATGAGGTGCTTGCGGTCGCAGTTGCCGACGGCATGGGTGGTCATGCCGGGGGTGAGGTGGCCAGCGCCACGGCGCTCGACACCGCTATGGCGGTCAGTGGTGAGCCGACCATGCGGGTGCTGGCCGCCAATGTTGCGGTGGTCGATGCTGCGCGTCAACGACCCCGCCTTGCCGGAATGGGAACCACACTGACTCTCGCCCTGTTGGATCCCGACGGCGACCTGGACATCGGCCACGTCGGAGACAGCCGGGCGTATCTGCTGCGCGACGGAACGCTGCAACAACTCACCCGCGACCATTCCTACGTCGCCGACCTGATCGCCGCCGGCAAG
>JAZGCP010000195.1:0-13781 GCA_036477035.1 Acidimicrobiia bacterium
CGGCGGTGATCGCCGCCTCCATCTCTTCGGCCGAGACCAACTGGCCGTGTTCGGCGCCGGCGGAACGTGAAATGTTTTCGTCCATCAAGGTTCCCCCCATGTCGTTGCACCCGGCGCGCAGCAAGGCGGCGCCACCCTGCAGACCCAGCTTGACCCACGACGCCTGAATATTGTCGATCAGTCCCGCAAAGGCGATCCGAGCCACGGCGTGTACCAGAATCACCTCGTCCCAGGTCGGGCCGGGCCGGGCTCGGCCCCTGAGGAAGATCGGTGCTCCCATGTGGACAAAGGGAAGCGGTACGAACTCGGTGAACCCGCCCGTCCGGAGTTGGATCAGCCGCAGGACCTCAAGATGATTTGCCCAGGCGGCCGGGTCATCGATGTGGCCGAACATCATCGTGGAGGTCGAGCGCAGACCCATTTCGTGGGCCACAATCATCACATGGGCCCACTCGGCGGTTGTGATCTTGTCGGGACAGAGATGGGCCCGTACCCGATCGTCGAGGATCTCGGCAGCCGTCCCCGGAAGCGTTCCCAGTCCGGCTTCCTTGAGCCTCGCCAGAAACTCGGCGACACCGATTCCAAGAGTCTCGGCTCCCTGCCACACCTCTAGTGGAGTAAATCCGTGTACGTGCATCTCGGGCACTGCTTGCTTGACGGCTTCGACCACCGCTACGTAGAAATCACCGGTGAATCCCGGATGGATACCACCCTGAAGGCACACCTCGGTCGCTCCCGCCTCCCATGCTTCCTTGGCCCGAAAGGCGACCTCGTGCACCTCGAGCAAGTACGGATCTCCCCGGAGATTCAACGAACGCGGCCCCTTCGAAAACGCGCAGAATCCACACCTGAAATAGCACTGGTTGGTGTAGTTGATGTTGCGGTTCACGACGTACGACACGGTGTCGCCCACCGAGTTGCGGCGGAGTTCGTCCGCCACCCGCGCTACCGCGTCGACCCCGTCGCCACGCACCCGGAACAGCACCTCGACCTCATCGCGGGTCGGTCGGCGGCCGGCCAACGACCCTTCCAGGATCCTCCTGACCTCAGGACGAACCGCGTCGAACCCGGCCGGAGGCGGTTCGGCGAGCCATCTGGCGTCGAGCCACTCGGACGACAACCGACTCGCCGGCACCGGGACTGGCTCATCGCGACCGGGAGCCCAGGAGTACCGGGGTCGCGCCGCACCACTTCCGTCCAACTGACTGAGAGCGGCCGCAAACATCTCGGGTGCTAGTTCCGCGCGCAGATCGTCGACCGGAACACCGATCGGGAAGGCGGTGCGCTCCACCAGAGTCTCATCGAGAGCATCTCGCAGATCTCCGATGCTTTCGGTATCCCAGTCGCGCAGCAACAGATCGGAGGCCCCTGCCACTACCGCGGCCAGGGCATCATCCACGGAGTCGACGAACACCGAGATCGACGTCCTGATCGTCGGAAGCGCGAGAAGTCCGGCCACGTCGGCTACTCGACTGCGGCCGACCCGCACAAACCCGGCGCCGCTGCGGGCGACCGCGTCTATGACGCCTGCGGGCGGTCCTGCGGCCTCGACCGTGAGCCGCCACCAGGCGACACCCTCGTCGACCAGCACCATGATCCGTTCGGGATCTCCCACGAAAGCAACTCCGCCGGCGGCCGAATCTCCGGTGACGATAGGGAGCACCCCGGCAGCCAGACATGCCGCAACGTCAGTCTTCGTCGGAGCAGAAAGCTCCAATGCGGTTGTTCCCTCCCGACGCCGGGTCTCGGCCCATGGCTCCTCGACCTCGCCCGCCGGACGGATTCTCAAGAACGTGATCATGCGGTCTCCATCTCGGGGACGGTGTTTATGGCGTACCCATCGTCGTCGGAAGCTGCCTCCAGCAGCGGCAGCAGTGCGGCATCGATCCAGTCGGCGTCGATGAACTCTGGGTAGACCGGCAGGCGCGGTCGAAGCTCGAATCCAGCAGCCTCGGTCCGGGCGCGCAGCTCCTCCAGCTGCGGCCACGGAGCCTCGGGATTGACCCAGTCGATTGTCAACGGCGAAACTCCGCCCCAGTCGTTGATTCCGGCATCCAGGTACACCTCAAACCGTTCCGTCAGATTGGGTGGTACCTGGAGATTCATCTCCGGGCCCAGGATCCAGCGCGCCGCGGCGACCACCCTGGCGAAGTATGAGACGGTCGGCTCGGCATCGTGCCGCTTCGGAGTGTCTGCCTTGGCTCGGAAGTTCTGCACGATCACCTCTTGGATCGCTCCGGCCTCGGAACTGAGATCCCGCAGAACGAACAAGCTGTCCACCAACTCCTCGATGGTCTCTTGGATGCCGACCAAAACGCCCGTCGTAAAGGGCACTCGAGCACCGCCCGCGGCGCGGATCGTCGCAATGCGGAGGGCCGGGTCTTTGTCGGGACAATTGTGGTGCGGCATCCCAGGCTCCATCAGGCGCGGCGACGAATTCTCCAGCATCAGCCCCATAGACGGATTGGAAGGCCGGAGCATCTCGAAGGCGTCCCCATCCATCAGACCGGGGTTGGCATGCGGGAAAACCCCAGTTTCGGCGAGTACCTGCTCGGTCATTCGAGCGACATACTCCAAAGTCGAGGCGCAGCCGTGCTCGGCGAGAAACGACACCGCCTGCGGCCAGCGGTCTTCGGGGCGGTCTCCGAGGGTGAAGAGAGCCTCGGTGCAGTGGTACCTCGCACCGGCCCTGGCAATCGCCATCACATCGTCGGGCGTGAGGAATTCGCCTCCTGCCCCCGGCGGTTTGGCGAATGTGCAGTAGGTGCACTTGTCGCGACACAGGGTGGTGAGAGGCACGAAGACCTTGCGTGAGTAAGTGATCGTCCTTCCCCGGCCGTCGTCTCGCAGACGTCGCGCCTCGGCAAAGAGGCCGTCCACATCGCCGCGACCTGTGATCAGCCGTACGGCCAGGTCCGGCTCTGGAGTAGGGAAGGGCACCGCTGCAAGCTACCAGCGCCCGGGTCACTACCCCCGGACCGGCTGAGGCCCGTGCCACAGTACGCTGAGAGGCCCCAAGGAGAGACATGATGACGCACCCGATTCGCGTCGGTTTGATGGGCTTTGGCCGCATCGGACGCAACGTTTTTCGCCAACTCGAAGATCACCCCGACATCGAGGTGACTGCTATCGCAGACATCGCGGATCCGGCAGCGCTGGTCTACCTGCTCGAGTTCGACACTATCTTCGGACGATTCCCGGGCGACGTCGAACTCGACGGCTCCGACCTGGTCGTCGATGGTCGAAGGGTTCCGATCGTCACCGGTGCCGATCCCGGTGACATCGATTGGGGAGCCCACGGCATCGATATCGTGGTGCAGGCCACCCGAAAGCACCGCACCCTCGCCGAGTGCAGACGCCACATCGAGGCAGGGGCTTCCAAGGTAGTACTGGCATCGACCCCGGAGGACTGGAACGAGATGGACACGCTCATCGTTGGCGTGAACGATGAGGTGCTCGGACCCGACGACGACGTCGTCGCCCTCGGCTCGAACACGTCGAATGCGCTGGGGCCGGTTCTCAGAGTGATCGACAAGAACTTCGGGCTTGATCGAGCGATGTTCACCGTCGTCCATGCCTTCACCAACGAGCAACGCCTCGCCGACGTCCCGGGTGGAGATCTCCGGATGTCACGGGCCGCAGCCGAAAACATCATCCCGGCCGCCACCAACTCGCCCGAAATAGTCGAGAAGGTAATGCCCGAGTTGGCCGGGAAACTGTCCGGCATCGCATTAAACGTTCCGGTCGCCGACGGTTCGAACATCGATCTCGTCGCCTTCATCGACAAGGCAACTACGCCCGAGGACCTCAACGCAGTAATGCAGCAGGCGGCAGACAGCACAGATGTCATCGGCTACACCGATGACCCGATCGTTTCCAGCGACGTGATCGGGAGTACCCACAGTGCCGTCTGGGACGGGCAAGCAGCCATGGTCATCGACGGAACGATGATCAAAGCCATCTTGTGGTTCGACAACGGCTGGGGATACGCAGCCCGCGTTGTCGATGTCATAGGCCGCATGGCTGCATTCGCAACGGAAGGAGCCTCGGCATGAAGATCGCCATCAACGGTTTCGGCAGAATCGGTCGGAGCGTCTTCCGCGTCGTGTCACAACGTCCTGATTCGGGTATCGAAATCGTCGCCATCAACGATATCGCCGACGATGAGATGATCGGCTACTTGCTCAAATACGACACGGTGATGGGGCAGTTCCCCGGCGAGGTAACGGTTGCAGACGGCATCCTCGAAGCAGGAGGCCATTCTGCGAAACTGCTCACAGAACGCGATCCGGCCCTGCTTCCGTGGGCGGAAATGAACATCGACGTGGTGATTGAAGCCACCGGCGTATTCAGAACCCGTGAGGCCGTCATGAAACATGTGGAGGCGGGAGCCAAACGAGTGATCTTGACCGTACCGGCGAAGGACGAGCTCGATGCCACGGTGGTGCTCGGCGTCAACGACGACGATCTTAGATCGGATGTTTACGTCGTCTCGAATGCATCCTGCACCACCAACTGCCTGGCGCCAATTGCCAAGATCCTCGACGACGAGTTCGGGATCAAGCGCGGGGTGATGACAACGGTCCACGCTTACACCAACGACCAGCGTCTCGCAGACGTGCCCCATGCGGACTTTCGCCGGAGCCGGGCGGCCACCGAAAACATCATCCCGACCACCACCGGAGCGGCCAAAGCCGTCGGGAAGGTTCTGCCTCAGTTGGACGGCAAGCTCGACGGCATCGCCATGAGAGTCCCCGTCCCCGACGGCTCGACGGTGGATCTCGTCGTCGAACTCGAAACCGACGTCACCGTCGACCAGGTGAACGCTGCGGTCCGCAAGGCGGCCGAGGGCCCGATGAAGGGCATCGTCGAATACAGCGAGGCGCCGCTGGTGTCGACCGACATCATCGGCAACCCCCACTCGAGCATCTTCGATGCTCCTTTGACCCAGGTCCTGGCCGGCAACACCGTCAAGGTGTTCTCCTGGTATGACAACGAGTGGGGTTACTCGAATCGGGTGGTGGACCTGGTCGAGCGGCTCGGTGCTCTGGAGCCTGCCGAGTGAAGGGACTGGCGTCGGCAACCAGCGTCCTCCCGATTGGTGCAGGCGAGTATTCCGCCGAGATACACCCGGGTTGGGACATCATGGGCAACGCCAACGGCGGGTACCTCCTCGCCATGGCCGCCAGAGCCGCAGCAAAAGAGGTGGAGCGACCCGACCCGGTATCGGTAACCGCCCACTACCTGCGTCCCGGCAAGCCGGGACCGGTCACGATCGAGACCCAGATATTGCGCTCCGGCCGTCGATTTGCGGTGGCACGATCGACGACAACCGCCGATGATCCCGTGGTCGCCGTGCTCGGAACCTACGGGACACTTGAGCCCTCCGGCCATCTGGAACGGCTCGAATCAGGACCTCCCGATATGCCTCCGCCCTACGACTGCATCCCCATAGAGCCCACAGATACGTTCCCGCCCCCTTTCATGGGCCAGATTGAAATCCGACTCGACCCCGCCCACACCCTGTCCGCCACCGGGGCCCCGAGCGGCAATCTCCGAGTGCAAGGATGGTTTCGACTACACGACAACGAACCGATCGACACCATTGCTCTACTGGTCGCGGTCGATGCGTTCCCGCCAACCATCTTCAACGCCAACCTGCCGATCGCATGGACACCGACGGTCGAGTTGACGGCCCACCTCCGGGCCCGACCACAGCCTGGATGGCTCCGGTGCGCCTTCTCAACGCGGTTCATATCGGGCGGATTCCTCGAGGAGGACGGCGAGCTGTGGGACGAGTCGGGCACCCTGGTCGCCCAGAGCCGTCAACTGGCCCTGGTCCCCAGGAGCTGAGAGGGCGCACCCTAGGGGCGCCCTCGGTGGCCTGGGGTCGGGGCCCCGGGCCACACAGCGATGAGCCGTAGAACACAGCGTTGCCCTTGGGGCTACACAACCGTGCGGAGGCGTTCGAGGCCGTGGAGGACTCGAACGATGGAGCCAAACGCGAAGAGCCATGGGATAGAACCCTTCATCGTCACGCCTTCTCGAGAGTCACCGGTCTCCGGATAGACGATGACAGAGGCCTCTCAGAACAAGCCCTCCGGCGGATCGATGACGATCCGACCATCCACCGGATCTCCGACGATGGCCGACACGAACGGAACCTCGACATCGACGCCGAGCGGCGTCTTTACGACGAGCCGGTCTTGACCGGGTCCGAATTCGATGCGGTCCACCACTCCCAGCACCGAGCCATCGGGGGCCACCGCTTCCAGCCCCGCCAGATCGTCGGGCCAGAACTCGTCGTCTTCGAGATCGCGCCGGGTGGCGGCATCGACCGTGAGCAGAAGGCCGCGCAGGTTTTCGGCTTCGATGCGAGACCCTATCCCCTCGAAATGGAGCAGCAGGCCCCTATCGCGATAGGGCTTGACCGATCCGATCACCAGGGTCCGCCCGGTGTCCGTCACGAAGGATGATCCGACGACGAACCGATCCAGATCGTCTGTATCGGGAAGAAGGGTGATCTCGCCGTGGAGACCGTGAGGTTTTCCAATCCGCCCGACTGCGATCCGTTCGACGGCCCCGGCGTCTTCAGTCGATGAACTCAACCTCGGCCTGCAAGCCTTCCTCGTCGGCCGCTGCTTGAGCAACAACCCGAATCGCCTTGGCGACGCGGCCGCGTCGTCCGATGACCCGTCCCATATCGCTCTTGGCGGCTCGCACTTCGGCGACCACTTCGTCGGGTCCTTCTTCGACGATCGTCACCTCGACTTCGTCGGCGTTCTCGACGATCTCCTTCGAGATGTACTCGACGACCCGATTGACGATTTCACCTTTCACGAGGATTCCTCCTCACTTTCTGCTTCATCGTCGTCACCCGTGACCTTCTCGACCAAGTCTTCCACGACCTCGACCACCTTCTCGGCGGCCGCCGCAGCTGCGTCCTTTGCCTTGTCGAGCAACGAATCGTCATCACCGTCGTCTGCCGACGCCTCTACAGCCTCGGTGGCCTCTGCAGCCTCGGTGGCCTCGGCAACAACCTGATCGGCAGGTTCCTCGGCTGTCTCGTCGGCAAGCTCATCGACAGCCTGATCGGCAGTCGCGGCGGCTTCGATCACTGCCGCATCGTCTGCGGCCTCCTCCGCCTGCGCGGCCTCATCGACAACGTGGACCTTGGCATCCTTGACCTTTACCGGCCGTGCCTCCAGCGCTCCCGAAATCTCGAGCAGCTTGCGGACCGCGTCCGAGGGTTGGGCCCCGACCGACAACCAATACGCAGCCCGATCGTTGTCGATCTCCACGATCGACGGCTCCTGCCGCGGGTCATATCGGCCGATCTGCTCGATGTAGCGGCCGTCGCGCGGACTACGTCCATCGGCAACGATCACCCTGTAGGTGGGTTGTTTCTTCTTGCCCTTGCGCGTCAAGCGAATCCTGACCGCCATCGGTCACCTCTTCCTTTTTCGTCTCCGCCCCGGCATCCCCAAGCCCGGTATCGGGCTGCGACCCTCGGCGAAGGCCTTCATCAACTTCTGAGTCTCGACGAATTGCCGGAGCAATCCGTTTACGTCCTGCGGTGTGGTTCCCGAGCCTGCCGCAATCCGCCGCCGCCGACTTCCGTCGATCGCCTTGGGGTCGCGCCGCTCTGCCGGTGTCATCGATCGGATGATCGCTTCGACCCTGGCAAGGTCCGCGTCGGACACATCGGCCTGTTTGAGGGCTGATGCGCCGGGAAGCATACCAACCAGTTGGCCGACATCCCCCATCCGCCTGATCTGCTGGAACTGCTCGAGGAAGTCTTCGAGGCTGAAAGCGGCCGTCCGCAGCTTCTCGGCTGCCTCGACGGCCTGCTGCTCATCCCAGGTATCCTCCGCCTTCTCGATCAAGGTCATCACATCGCCCATCCCCAGGATCCGTGATGCCATCCGCTCCGGGTGGAAGACCTCGAAGTCGCCGCTGCCCTCGCCGACGCCGGCAAACTTGATGGGAAGACCGGTCACCGCCCTGGCGGAAATGGCGGCACCGCCCCTGGCATCGCCGTCGAGTTTCGAGAAGACCAGTCCCGTGAGATCGGCATGCTCGAGAAAGCCGGTGGCTACGTTGACTGCGTCCTGGCCGGTCATGGCATCGACCACCAGCAGCACCTCGTCCGGATCCGCCGCCTTCCTCACCGCGGCCAGCTCGGCCATCAGATCCACATCGATCTGAAGCCGGCCGGCAGTGTCGATGATCACCGAATCGAACTTCTCCGCTCGGGCGTGCTTCAGGGCGTCCTTCACCAGTTTCGGAGCCTTCACCGCGCGATCCGAGAACACCGCAACGTCGAGACGGTCACCCAGCTTCTCGAGCTGATCGATCGCCGCCGGACGCTGCAGATCGGCTGCCACCAGGAGCGGGCGACCGCCCCGGCCTTTCAGCAGCGCCGCCAGCTTGGCGCTGGTGGTCGTCTTGCCCGACCCCTGGAGCCCGACCACGAGGATCACCAGGGGTGATCCCGATGCAAGTGGTACCGACGATTCCCCGAGCGTCGTGACCAACTCCTCCTGAACGATCTTTACGACCTGCTGTCCCGGGGTGAGGCTCTGCGTCACCTCCAAACCGATGGAGCGAGCACGCACCCGATCCAAGAATTCCTTCGTGACCTTGACATTGACGTCCGCCTCGAGAAGCGCCAGACGTACTTCCCGCAGCGCGGCATCGACGTCGTCCTCCGACAGACGGCCCTTGGAGCGGAGCCGGTTGAAGATGCCCCCGAAGCGCTCGGTGAGATTGTCGAACATGCGTGGCTGAAGGGTAGGAGAGCATCGGAGATCCGGCGTCAAGAGTCGTCTTCCGTTCCAGACCGCAGCTTGGCTTGCCCACAAGACGCGCCTGTCGGTGTCGCGTCGGACTTCTGGTCGAGTTTTCCGTCCCGTATGAGCCGCCTCAAGGATTGGCGGACAACGGACAACGGACTACGCACAACGCACGATCAGGCTTCATCCCCCACCACTAGCCTCTCAGGAGTCGCTCTTTTGAGGAAAGATCATGACATTCACGACTCTCGATCACCCGCTCGCCAGGCACTACCTGACCGTGTTGCGCGACCAAGAGACCGAACCTGAGGAGTTCAGGAACGCGGCGAGACGGCTTTGTTATTCACTGGTCATGGAGGCGACCCGGGAACTTCCAACCGAGGAGATCACGATCAGGACGCCGCTGGAGGAGACGATCGGCCATCGATCCTCGAAGGTGGTTGCCATCGCCGTACTCCGCGCCGGCCTCGGTCTGCTCGATGCGGTGATCGACCTCATCCCCCACGTAAAGGTCGGCTTCGCCGGCGTCCAACGGAACGAAGAAACCGCCCAGCCGATCGAGTATTACTTCAAACCTCCGGATCTTGGCGAGGCAACGGTCCTGATCCTCGAACCGATGCTGGCCACGGGTGGCTCGCTCGCCTGGGCCGTCGACAAGGCCAAGGAATCAGGAGCCAAGCGCATCATCTGTCTGTGTGTCGTCGCCGCACCAGAAGGCGTCGAACACATGCGGGCCCAACACCCGGACGTAGACATCATCGCCGCCGGTCTTGATCGGGATCTGAGCGATCGCTTCTACATCCAGCCCGGCCTGGGCGACATGGGAGATCGCCTGTTCGGAACGACGTGAACGACGACTTCGCCGAGCGGGTCGACATCGTTCTGTCCGGCCTCAAAGCGGGCGACATCACCACCTACGGCGAAGTCGCCACCGAAGCAGGGCATCCCGGCGCGGCGCGTGCGGTTGGGCGGCTCCTCGCCCAATCTCACGGACAATGGCCCTGGTGGC
Source organism: Acidimicrobiia bacterium (assembly GCA_036477035.1). GTDB lineage: Bacteria > Actinomycetota > Acidimicrobiia > Spongiisociales > UBA11373 > JACZWZ01. The sequence goes on from JAZGCP010000195.1 coordinate 9,805, forward strand.
GGGTGGTCAACGCCACGGGGAGGCTGGTGCCCGGAGCAGAGAAGGAACAGGCGAAGCGACTCCGCGCTGAAGGCATTCTGGTAGTGGAAGGGAGAGTGGCCAGAATGGGGCAGCGATGAACTTTATTTCTCTCATCCAAGCCAAGCGCGACGGCGCAAGGCTGACCGACGACGAGATTCAGTGGTTGATCGCCGAGTACTCCGCCGACCGCATCCCCGAATACCAGATGTCGTCGATGCTGATGGCGGTATTCCTAATCGGGCTCGACTCGAAAGAACTCGCCGCCTGGACCGATGCGATGCTCCACTCGGGTGATGTTCTCGACTTCTCACATGTCGCTGCCCCCAAGATCGACAAGCACTCGACCGGTGGCGTCGGCGACAAGGTGAGCATCCCGCTGGTCCCGATCGTTGCCACGTGCGGCATCGCGGTGCCCATGATCAGCGGCCGTGGCCTGGGCCATACCGGAGGGACCCTCGACAAGCTCGAGACGATCCCGGGGTTCCGCACCGCGCTCGATCCCCCAGAATTCTCCCGGATTCTCGAACGGCACGGGATGGTGATGGCGGGCCAATCCGAGACGCTGGTCCCGGCCGATCGCCGCATCTACGCCCTGCGCGATGTCAGCGGAACTGTGCCGTCGATCCCGCTCATCTCCTCATCGATCATGTCGAAGAAACTCGCCGAGGGACTCGACGGCCTCGTCCTCGATGTAAAGGTCGGCAGCGGTGCCTTCATGAAGGAGTTGGATCGGGCTCGCCAACTGGCAAAGACCATGGTTGGCATCGGTCGTTCACACGGAACCACGGTGACGGCTTTGATCACGAACATGTCGCAACCGCTCGGTCGAGAGGTAGGTAACGCCAGCGAGATCCGCGAGTCGATCGACGTGTTGCACGGCGGAGGACCAACCGACCTCGTCGAACTCATCTTCCGCCTCGGGGCAGAGATGCTGGTACTTGGCGGCGTAGCGCAAGATCTCGTCGCCGGGCGTGCTCAAATGGAGGCGGTGGTCGCATCAGGTGAAGCGTTCGAGAAGTTCAAGGAAGTCGTCGCCGCCCAGGATGGAGACACCTCGGTACTGGATGATCCAGGACTGCTCCCAAGAGCCCGGAACGACCACACCATCATCGCAGAGCGCTCCGGTGTCGTGATCGAGGCCGACGCCCTCGACATCGGGGTCGGAGCAGCGCGCCTCGGGGCAGGGCGAGAGACCAAGGACGACGTGATCGACCCGGCCGTCGGGATCACTGTTTCTGCACGGATCGGGGACGAGATCGAAGCCGGGGCCATCCTCGCCACGCTCCGTTACAACGATGACACCAACCTCGCTGATGCGATTCGTCTCACCGAGGGCGCCTTCGTAGTCGGTGATGGGCCCACCGAGATAGCACCGCTGGTATACGAAGAAGTCCGATGACGTACCAAACGATCCAAGAAGCACGAGCTGCGATCGCGGTCGCCACCGGCCGCGGCCGGCATCGTGTCGCCATCGTGCTCGGATCGGGGTTGGGCAGCTACGCGAGTGACCTGCCCGGCGCCGTTGAGATTCCGTATTCCGAGATTCCCGGGTTCCCGGTGCCCAAAGTCGAAGGTCATTCGGGATCGCTGTTCTCTGTCGAGTTGGAAGGCGCTGCAGTGATGATCCTCGCCGGCAGGGTCCATGCCTATGAGGGTTGGGATCTCACCGACGTCGTACTTGCGGTGAGGACCGCCGTGGCGTCGGGATGCTCCACAATCGCCCTCACCAATGCAGCCGGCGGCCTCGGCGCCGGCATGGCCGCCGGAGACCTGGTGCTCATCAGCGATCACCTCAATCTCACGGCACGCACTCCGCTGATGGGCCCCAATGACGATCGCCTGGGGTCCCGGTTCCCCGACATGACCGAGGTCTACAGCGAGGCGCTGCGAGCCGTGGCCCGGCAGGCCGGTGAGGAGGTCGGGGTCGGCTTGACCGAAGGTGTATACGCGTGGTTCCTCGGCCCCTCTTACGAATCACCGGCCGAGGTGCAGATGGCAAAGGGCATGGGTGCTGATCTAGTCGGAATGTCCACCGTCCCGGAGGCGATTGCTGCCCGGCACATGGGGGCCGAAGTGCTCGGGATCTCGCTCGTCACCAACATGGCTGCCGGCATCTCCGGCTCGCCGCTCAGCCACGAGGAGGTGACCGCGACTGCCGACGAGGCGCGGGACCGTTTTACCAGTCTCATCGACGCGTTGTTGCCGAGACTCTTGGCTCGCTGACGGTTCTGACGCCGGACACCACCTCTAACATCGGAAGCGGTCATCATCAGAGGAGTGCAATGAAGATCGCGGTCTGCGTAAAGCAGATTCCGGACCCGGCGACGCCCTACGAGCTGGACTCTGAGAATCATTTCGTGGTGCGTCCGGAGGATCAGATTCTCGACGACACTGACCGATACGGTGTCGAGATGGGCTTGCAACTGGCCGAAGCCACCGAAGGCGAGGTGGTACTCGTGTCGATGAGTCCCGCCAACAGTCTGCAAGGCATCCGACAAGCGCTCGCCATGGGAGCCGACAAAGCAATCGTTATCGACGACGACAACCTCCGCGGCTCGGGCGCCCTGGTCACCGCCAGAGTCCTGGCTGCAGCAATCGAGCGCGAAGGAGTCGACCTGGTGATCGCCGGCACCGAATCGACAGATGGGTACGTCGGCGTCGTACCCCAGATGCTTGCCGAGCTCCTGGGCATGCCTGCGATGACGTTTGCCCGCAAAGTCGAACTCACCGACGGGACCATTCGAATCGAACGCCAGACCAGCAGCGGTTACGACGTCGTCGAAGCCGGACTCCCCGCGCTCGTGACCGTCACTTCCGGGTCGGTCGAGCCGCGCTATCCGACATTCAAAGGAATCATGGCGGCCAAGCAGAAGCCGATCGAGCAGCCCAGTTGCACCGACCTCGGGGTCGAGTCCGTCGGTTCGGCCGGCTCGGGCCAGGAGATCGTCGAGGTCCGACCGGCACCCGAGCGAACGGCCGGAGTCAAGATCAAGGATGAGGGCGATGCCCACACCGAGATCATCAAGCTCCTCGAGCAAGCGAAGGTGATCTGAGATGCGCATCTGGGTATTTGTAGAAGAAATCGACGGCACACCGACCTCGCTCGCACTGGAGATGCTGGCCAAGGCCACATCTCTCGGCGACGATGTCGCGGCCTTCCTGGTCGGCGCCGGATCTGCCGAGACAATGGGGCTGCTGGGAGCGCACGGCGCAGCCACCGTCTATCACCTCGATCCGGGTGACGCGCTTCCGTCGGCCGGAGCTGCCGCCGCGCTGGCGGAGTTGGCGGGGGCTGAGAACCCCGAGCTCATCCTCTTCGGCCTCCAACCGACCGACCGCGATGTCGCCGGTCGACTGGCGGGCAAACTCGGGGTGCCGGTGTTGTCGAATGCCGTCGACATATTGACCGGTGACGGGTCCACAAGAGTCATCAACGAGATCCTGGGCGGCGTCACCCTGGTCGAGACCGCCTTCACCGGCACAGGCCCCCACCTGGTCGTGGTTCGACCCAAGTCGTTCACGGCCGAGCCCGGCGATGGAGGCGAGCCGAACATCATCACGGTCACCGCGCCCGACACCGGGCACTCGGGCAGCGCGCAGATAGTCGAACATCACGCCGAGACATCTGTGGGCCCCAAACTGGAGGAAGCCGAAATCATCGTCGCCGGCGGTCGGGGCTTGGGCGACGAGGAGCGTTTTGGCGCCGTCGAGGAACTCGCCGGTCTGCTTTCGGCGGCGGTGGGAGCGACCCGCGCCGTGGTCGACGCCGGCTGGGTCCAGTATTCGCTCCAGGTCGGCCAAACCGGCAAGACCGTCAAGCCGACCGTCTACATCGCCCTCGGGATCTCAGGGGCCATGCAACACCTGGTGGGAATGAAGGACAGCGAAACGATCATCGCCGTCAACAAGGATGAGGAAGCTCCGATCTTCGGGATCGCCGATCTCGGCATAGTCGG
>JAZGCP010000196.1:0-3540 GCA_036477035.1 Acidimicrobiia bacterium
ATGTCGGCACCTTGTTCTTCGGCTCCGCCGGGGGTTTCGACCACCACCGGGGCGTCGGCCGCTCGAACGACCTCCACCAGGAGGTCCACCGGGATCTCTCCGGCGCCGAGATTGGCATGGCGATCTCGATTGCTCCCCAGGGGGTCGCGCGAGTCGTTGCAATGGACGAGATCGACCCCGCCGGTCATGGCTGTGATCCGCTCGACCACGGTGCTCAGGTCTTCGCCGGCCGCCCAGGCGTGGCAGGTATCGAGGCAAACCCCAACGCCGTAGTCGCCGATCTCCTCCCAGAGTGGACCGTAATTGTCGAGTTGGCGCACAATTGCGTGTCCGCCCCCTGCGGTGTTCTCGATGAGCAATGGGACGGTCAGTTCCACGCTGTCGAGCGCCTTGCGCCATCGCTCGAACCCGACCGACATGTCCTCGTCATCGTCGATGTGTCCGCCGTGAACAATCACGCCGGCCGCCCCCACAGCCTCAGCCGCTTCGATGGTGTCGGCGATGATCTTGCGGCTCGGGATGCGGATCCGATTGTTCGATGAGCCGACATTCACCAGATACGACGAGTGGACATAGATCAGTGTGTCGGCGGCAACCAGTTCTGGCGCATCGTCACGCGGTAGCGGTTTCTTCCACGACTGCGGATTCGATAGGAAGACCTGAACCAGATCGGCATCGCGGGCGGCTGCCTCTGCGAGCGGCTCACCATTCGATACATGAGAACCGATCTTCACTCCGTCTCCTCCGCTGAACCTGGTGCAACGATTTTCTGTTCGAGCAGCGCTGCTACCTGATAGGCCGGCCGATCCCACTCATCCGAGTACAGGTGAAGCCATGGCGGCTCCGAATAGCCACCCGCCGGCAGATGAGGCACCTGCTCGATATCCACAAGACGGATCGACAGCACGGGTGCGTCTATCCCATCGTCTTCCACGATCCCGGACCGCATCTCGGCGATGTCGGACCACCCGAAACGCCGCGGTGGCTGCCGCGGGCCGTCGACCCTGACCAGCAGTCCCTCATCATCGGCGATCAGGAAATGGCTCGGTCGACTTAATTCCTTCAGGGCCCATCCGATCGCCGCAACCCCACCGACGAAGAGGCCCGCCCCGAACAGGAGGTCGCGACGCCGTTGGGAGCGCCCGGTATCGGTTAGGACGCCCTTCGTGATGTCGACCAACTCACCCGATTCGTCGGTCGACTGCCCCACCACCACGTCCGATGTTTCGGGAGGGGAGACCCATCTATACGAGATGGTCATGTCGACGGCCAGCAGGACCGCCGGGACTGCAAGCAGTGCATAGACCAGGAGTCGCAGCGGGGATCGGGATACGGCAATGTTCACGGAGTGACACTGTATTGCAGATGCCGGAACTTTCAGGAGAGAGGCGGCCCACCTGTGGAAAGATCTCAAGTCGGAGCCGAATCAGACGATACTGGTATTGACGTCGGAGACGGCGTTTCCTCCCTGAACGGGCGGCCATCCTGCGGGCTGGCCGCTCGTTCTATTTGGAGCCCGTACGATTGCATATGATCTGCTGCCTCTCTCCACCCGTCGCGCCACGCAGGTTGGCGATTGGGGCGACCGACCTCGCACCGAACAACTGAGATGGAGATAATCCTCGTTCGCCACGGCGAGCCCGAGTGGGTCAAGAACGGGCGAACCGTCCACGACCCCAGCCTGACCCCCCTCGGCACAGCGCAGGCCAATGCCGTAGCCGGCAGACTCGCAGCGCTCGACGGCATCGACGAGATTCTCTCATCGCCTGCGAAGCGCGCCCAGGAGACAGCCGAGCCGCTGGAACGGGCGATCAGTAAAACCGCTCTCACCGTCGCCGACCTGATCGAGATACGGATTCCGTGGGACGACACACCGAGCCACGTAGTGGAGAAGGCTTTCCGCGAAGCCCGCGACCGTCCACTCGACGAGTGGTGGGACGGCTTGGCGGGCGGCGAGTCGTTCCGAGATTTCCACGTTCGGATCACCGAAGCGTTCGAGGCACTGCTCCGCCAACGCGGCGTGCGACGACTCCCCCAACAACATCTGTGGCACGACGACGGGAGCCATCATCGGATCGTCGTCTTCGCCCATGGCGGGACCAACGCCGTCGTCCTCGGGCACCTGCTCGGACTCGACCCGACACCGTGGGAGTGGGAACGGTTCGTGTCCAACCACGGAGCAACCATCCGGCTACGCACCACCCCTCTCGCCGGAGAGCACGTCATGAGCCTGTGGGAAGCAAACGGAGTCAGTCACTTGTCAAAGGAGTATCTGACGAAGTAAGGAATACGCAATACGCAATACGCAAGCGATAGCCCCCTCTTGTCTTGCTTATTGCGAATTGCGGGAGGTTCCGCAGGAACCGACTGGGGAGGCGGCACAGCCGCCGACCCTTGCGAATTGCTGGAGGCTCCAAAGGAGCCGACTCTCTAGTCTTGATCCATGGCCCGCAAACACATCGACTTCTTTGCCAACTGGCAACGTTCCGACGATCCGACGCTCACCAAGATCTCCAAGGCGGTCAGAAACAACTGGAAGAAGCTCCGAACCGGTTCGACTTGCTGTGGCAACCACGGCGAACCAGGGTGTTGACGGGGACCAGATGAAGACCCGGGTCCGGGTGCGCACAGTCATTAATCGTTAGTCGTTGGTCATTAGTCATTAGTCATTAGGAAGAAGGAATCGCAACCTTCCTTCTTATCTAAGGACTAAGGACTAACGACTAAGGACGGGAGGCTCCGAAGGAGCCAACCCTCACTTCCCGAAGCGACGCTCTCTCAACGTGTACTCGCGCAGTGCCCGGAGAAAGTCGACCCGACGGAAATCGGGCCAGTAGACGTCGACAAACGAGTATTCGGCATAGGCGGCCTGCCATAGCAAAAACCCCGACAACCGACTCTCGCCGCTAGTCCTGATCACCAGGTCCGGGTCGGGCAGATCGGCCGTGTACAGGTGGGCGGCGAGCGCATCGGCGTCGATGCCGGCGGTCAGAGCCTCGCCTTCCAGGCCGTCGGCGCTCAACTTTCCGACCAGGTCCCGGACCGCATCGACGATCTCCTGCCTCCCGCCGTAGCCGAGCGCAATCGTGACCCGACGGGCACCCGAGCTACATCGCTGCACCAGTCGCTGCGCCGACTGGCGCAGGTCGTCCGGGAGCAGATGGAGGCTGCCGATGACTCCGAACCTGACGTCGTGGACGCTGTCGGGCAGCCGATCGAAGAGTTCCATCAGCACCCGGTAGTAAGGCTTGAGCTCGTCATCGGGTCGGCCGAGGTTCTCCTGCGACAGCAGCCAGCAGGTAACAGCCGGTATTTCGAAGTCGTCGCACCAGCCGAGGAATTCGACGAATTTGTCCATTCCCGCTCGATAGCCGGCCTCGTAGTCGGGAAGACCCGAGGCCCTGGCAAACCGGCGGTGTCCGTCGTGAATGACCCCGATGTGGTGCGGCATCCGCTCCAGCGAGTGAAGGATGCGCTGTTCATACAGCCGGTACAGCGGGCGACGGATGAGATCAGTTGGTTTCATCTCGACCACCGATG
>JAZGCP010000197.1:0-3194 GCA_036477035.1 Acidimicrobiia bacterium
CGTTCTGCGACGCTGTCGACGATGTACAGGTCGGTCGGGAACCCGATCTCTTCGGCGAGGATCACGGAACGATCGGGTCGCAACGCCACCGCAGCACTGAGCGTCTTGTAGAGGTTGGTGGTGGTGGTATCACACGCCAGCACCTGCCCCGGAGCGGCCCCGATGAGCCGACCGATCTTGTCGCCGACGGCGAGCGGGAGTTCCCACCACCCGGCCTGGCGCCACCCTCCGATGAGTTGGCTCTGCCACTCGTCGAGTACGACACCGGCCGCCGCCGGGACCGACCTGGGCTGCGCCCCAAGCGAATTACCATCCAGGTAGATCAAACCGTAGGGGACGTCGAATCGCTCCCGGTGCCGGGCGAGCACGTCGTCGGCATCCAACGCCAGCAGGTCATCGCGGGTCAACATGTCCCGGAAAGCTAGTGGTTGGGCCGTGACCCGTGACAGAGGGCGGCCATTGCTTCGCGGCGACTCCAGCCGGAGCGGTCCACGGCGTCTCAGCAGGTGACGAACGCTCCGGTTCCGGTGCCAAAACCACTGATCGCCGCTCCGCCTGCGGGAGGATTGGCCGGCGGGTTGACAAACCTTCCGTTGTTGTATGAAAGGTCCGGCATCGAGAAGAAGCCCCCGTATCCGGGATCGAATCCAGCACCTGCCGCGGAGAAGTCCGACCAGGTCCAGCCGGCATTGATGCCACCGGCGATCAACAGCCCGGATGGCAGATCGCCCAGATCCGTCACCTTCCAGCCATCGAGCTGTCGGAAGCCTTCTCTATCGGTGAAGATCGCGGTAAAGCCATCCCAGGACATCAATAGCCAGTCGTAACCGTCGCACCCGTCCACGTACCACCCGGTGCTGCCACCGGAAGGTCCGAACAGGGCGAAGAGGGCGTTGTTGGCTGTATCCGCCGGAGTCCCGAACAACACTCCACTGATCCGGTCCTCCGAGACGAGGATCAGGTCGGCCACACCGGCGACGATGTCGGCCAGTAGCTCCAGGGTGTTGGGTCCGGCCTTGCCATCCACAGTCAGCAGATAATCGGCTTGGAACGCCGACACCGCCGCCCTGGTCTGTGGCCCGTACTTGCCATCGATGACTCCCGTGAGAAATCCAAGCCCGGCCAGATCATTCTGCAGCGCCTCGACGACCTCGCCTTCATCGCCCGGTCGCAGGACACCGTCGTCGCTGAGCGTCTTGCATTCCAGCGGATCGCCGACGGTGCACTCGATCTCACCCTCGTACACGAGGTCGAAGCCCGCCGAGTAGTCGAAAACCGCCACCCGGGCACTAAAGATTCGAGCCGTCCAATCGAAGGCTGTGACGGACACATCGATGCCGACGGGTCCCGCCGGGGCGGCGGCGTCATAGTCGGTCGTCTGCAACAGAGCCGCTTCGAGCGAAGCCGAATCGATCACGGCGGTGGCCACCCACCCGTCCGGGGCGAGCGTGTACAGAACGATGGCAGTCGGGACTATGTCGCCGGTGTAGTTGTCGATCCAGGCCTCGACGAGTCGCTGGTTCGGTCCGATGCCCGTCATGATCGGCTCGGGTTGTATCAAGCTGATTACGAGCAAATCGGCTCCGAGCAAATCGTCGGCGGCGTCAGTGGCAACGATCGGAACGGCTGATATCAGGACGCCCCGTTCGTCGTCCAGATTCAGCTGTTGGAACCCGGTGCCCATGAATGGATCCTCGAACAGTTGACCCGAGAGACTTGCCATCGCCGCCTCGGCGAAGTCGGCGCCCAAGGTGTCGTCTGGTGCCGGCAGGCTGGTGGTCGAGGTGGTCGTAGAGGTCAGAGGGATCACCGTGATGGTGACCTCCGCACCAGAGTCGTCACCGCAGGCGGCGACAACAAGTAGAGCGGCACACAAGAGTGCAAGCCGACGAGATGCGAACATCACCGGGCCTCCGTTCGTGACTCCTCTACTGCGAATCTAGCAAACCGCGTCTAGTCGACCCAGGCATCGAGCAGGGCCGGGGTCTGCCTGGCGATCCTTCAGTCACCGCAGTATTCGGTGCCGCCCCAGAAGCCTCGCATCTCGCCGGAGTCGAAGACCCAGGCATAGGACGGCGACCCCGGATCGAATTGGACGTAGTCGAGACCCGACCCCGGGATCACCTCCGCATCGGGAAAGAGCGACTCGACATCGGACAGGAACATGCCCTGAATCAGGCCGAACAACCGCCACGGGGACACCAGTGGGAACCCCGGCAGCAGCGTCGTGTAGGTGACGAGGTGTTCGCCTGATCCGTATTCGCTGTCGCCGTCGCCGAAGACCAGCCGGAGACCGGGGTCCGCCCATGTCACCGTCCGCAGCGGGCCTTCGAAAGAGCAGGTGTGCTCCTCCTTCCAATCAGAGTCCGCATCGGAATCGCCAAACGCCGCGGTGAGGGCATCGATCATCGGTTGAGCGTCGGCGCCGAGCCGACCGAACTGTTCCGGTCCGTCGAGCAACAAGGCGAATTGGGGGTCGATCGGGACGGTCGTCGCAGGTGGGGGCTCCGTGGTCGTGGTCGGCGGCAACCTGGTGGTGGTGGTTGAACTCGTCGTGGTGGTGCTTGAGGTAGTGGTCGTGGACGAACTGGTCGTCGTGCTCGACGTTGTAGAGGCAGACTGCTCGTCACAGGCGGTCGCGACCACCAGGAGAGCAACAGCTAGCAGTATGAGGCGGCGCACGATCGGCAAGGTAGCCGTTGAGAAGACCGATGACGGGGTCGATTCGGACCGCGCCGGTGCCTAACGTAAAAGCACGCCATGGGTGCTGACCACGACCACACAGACCCGCCCGACGGGATCGCTGATCGGCTCCGTCGTGCCGTTGCCCATTCGCACGACCACGCCGAGGTCGCCCCCTTGGCAGACACCGGCCGTGCCGGAGTCCGAGCCTCCAAGTTCTCGCTACTCGGTCTCGGTATCACGGCCGCTCTGCAGGGAATTCTGGTCGTCGTCACAGGTTCGGTGGCGCTGCTCTCCGACACGCTCCACAACCTCACCGACGCCTTGACCGCGATCCCATTGTGGATCGCATTTGCCCTCGGCCGGCGGGCATCTTCGAAGCGGTACACCTTCGGCCTGGGTCGAGCTGAGGACCTGGCGGGACTCCTGATCGTGACTGCGATCGCAGTTTCGGCCGGAGGCGTAGCCTGGGAGTCGACGCGCCGGCTCTTCGACCCGCGAGGACTCGATCA
>JAZGCP010000198.1:0-12792 GCA_036477035.1 Acidimicrobiia bacterium
ACGAAACACGACCACAGGGTCGCCTTTCGTCAGCGTCGGAGCCCAAGTCGGGCGATGAGGCTGCGATAACGCTCGACGTTCTGCGTACGCAGATAATCGAGAAGACGCCGGCGGCGCCCCACCATCATGAGGAGTCCCCGCCGGCTGTGATGATCCTTCTCATGGATCTTCAGATGTCCGGTGAGGTGGTTGATCCGCTCAGTGAGCAGCGCAACCTGGACCTCGGGCGAACCCGTGTCCGTGGCATGCGAGCCGTACTCGTCAATGATGGTCTTGGTATCAGTCATGAGAGAAGGCCGGGGCGGAATGCTCCGGCCGGACGGGAGTGTAACCAGCCCCGCGACGTGTGCCAAGACGAGAAGGCGTTAGGCGTTAGGTGTTAGGAAGATTTCCTAATACCTAATACCTAATCCCCCTACGGCACCTTCGGTCGTGATGGCGGACGGGTCTCAGATCGACCCAGTTCGCTCAAGCTCGGCGTCGGTCTCGTCTCGGGAAGGTCGCAGGTACCTGAAGTCAGTTCCGCCACGATGCAGTCGGCGACGTTCCGGTCGTGCAGGACGGCTTCATGTGCGTCGGAGATACGCCGAGGCAAGGCGAAAGGATTCCTCATCAGCTGCTCCCCAATCGTCGGCCCGTCGTCGGCGGCGTCATAAACCCGCAATCCGGCCGGATGATCCGCAAAGGACGTGACACCTGCCTTGGGATTCCGGATCACGACCACATCCACTCCCGCGTTGAGTCCGAGGCCCACCCTGCGATCTGAGCAATTGAACCCGAGGAAGGTGCATCCGACCGGGTTGTAGCCGCCATCATCCGGGAAGGGGCCCCAGAATCGCCCGACGCTTTGCAGCCAGCCGAGCTTGCCGCCGGCGATCGGCGGGTCGAGCAATGCCGCACCGACGACCGACTCCGATGGTCCCCACCGTCCATCATCCCAATCGGCCACCAGCTCCGCGATCATCGCGCCACCTTTGCTGAAACCGACGAGGTAGATCTCGCGCCCATCGCCGGACACACCGGCCAGATAGGCGTTGAGTGCCGAAGCCGCATCGTCGAGCAATACAGCCTCACTCGCCGCCGAGGCGCTGGCGCCGCCCTCTACCCATCGGTAGTCGAAGTGACGCACCGAGTCATCATCCAGGCCCATGTACTCGATGAGATCGGCAAAAGCCGAAGACCCGTGGGACTGCCCGTGGCCGGGGACGAACACGACGACCGGCCCCGGGTCGAGCGAGAGGCCGTCCGCCGGACTCAGGTCGTCACCACGGCGCTGTAGAGCCGCCAGGGCGCCTGCCATACCGGCCAACCCGATCATCCCCGGCAGGGGATCGACCGGACGCTCCCGGTCGGGGGCCGGCGTCGGCTCGATCGGAACCGGCGCCGGATCGACGGTGATCGAATCCGCTTCCTCGCCCGCCAATCCCAGAGAGCTGCCCCCGAGCAGCAGTCCGGCGACGAGAATGGCTGGCGTGATGGCGAGGCTCCCGGGAGAGGTGCCGCCACAGTGCCTGATACTGCGCCGTCCAACAAGAGGGACGTGAGAGCGCACGTTCGATGCAGGCGATCGCACGGGGAGCTAGACGCGGCCTTGACGCGATCACCCGGGACTAACGGGCTCGAACGGTCTCGACCGATCCACCCCTACCTATCCGTCCGGCTCCTTGGCCAAGATCGCTCTCGCTGCCTCGATATCGCGACCTATCTGATCCACCAACTCTGAGATTCCGGCAAAGGCCTGCTCGTCGCGAAGTCGAGCCACGAACTCGATACGAATCGCATCACCGATTATCTCGACATAGCGATCGATCAGATGCACTTCAACAGTTTCGACACCGACTCCGAAGGTCGGCCTCACGCCAATGTTGGCCACGGCCGGAACCAGCTCACCGACTCCGGCTCGCACCGCGTATACGCCGCGGCCGGGAATCGAGAGCGTCGCATCCACATCAACATTGGCCGTGGCGACCCCGAACCCGGAACCTCGACCGACTCCGGGCACCACCGCCCCGACCAACTGGTAGTCCCGGCCCAGCAGCGCGGACGCGGCCGGGATATCACCCGCATCGAGCGCCTCTCTGATTCGGGTCGACGACACCGGCTCCTCGCCACCGATCAAGGGGCTCGACACTGTTTCGAAGCCCAAGCCAGATCCCATCTCAGCCAACAGATCGAGGTCACCCGAACGGTCTGCTCCGAACCGAAAATCCTGTCCGGCGACTACGAACTCGGCGCGGAGCCGTGCCACCAGGATGTCCTCGATGAAAGCCTCGGCCGACATGCCGCGTACCGATGCATCGAACGCCAGCACCGCGGTCAGCTCGACTCCCAAGGCGGCGAACTGTTCGATCCGCTGATCGATCGTGGTGAGCATCCGCGGCGCTAGATGGGGAGCGATCAAGGAAAGCGGATGGGGGTCGAATGTGAGAACGGCCGGCTTGAGACCCCGGATCTCGGCCGCCTCGAGCAGCAGCTGCAGGACATGGTGATGACCGACGTGCACCCCGTCGAACACCCCGACCGCCAGCGCCAGCGCCTCGCCGGCATTCCAGACATTCGGAGCACCTCGCAGGATCCTCACGCCACGACCACCTCGGGCTTGGCGCGCCTGCCGTCGGATGAATACACGGCCAGGAGTGCCCCGTCCGGGCCCATGACTCGGTAAGACCCTGGTTCCTCTGCTCCGATGGCAGCAGCGGCAAAGATCACACCGTTCGAGACACCCAAGGCAGTGTCCTTATCGACCACGGCCGATTCGAGCTCACCGAGGCCGTCGGCCATGCTGAGGAGCGCAGTCGCCGGCTCGTCGAGCGCCTCGAGTGCCTCGACCGTGAGAGCATGACCGACATCGTGCGAACCTATCGCGGTGCGGCGCAGCGCAGTCAGATGAGCCCGGCCACCGAGCGCTCGCGCCAGATCGTCGGCGAGGGTTCGGATGTATGTGCCCGCACCGCAACGAACAACGATCTCTGCCTCCGGATATGGCCCGGGTCCCACATCCAGTACCTCGATCTCGTGGATCTGCACGGTACGCGCTTCACGTTCCACGTCGATGCCTTGGCGCGCCAAGTCGTAGAGGCGCTTTCCTCCGACCTTCACCGCCGACACCATCGGAGGCACCTGGCTGACGGAGCCAACGAAACGGGCCGCCACCGCTGACAGCTCTTCCGGTGCGAAGTTCATCGGCTCCCGTTCGAGGATCGCCCCGTCCGCATCGAGCGTGTCGGTTGCGATTCCGAAAGCAACCCGGGCCTCGTATCGCTTGACCCCGCCTTGCACATATCGGAGCAGCCGGGTGGCCCGGCCGACTCCAAGCACGAGCAAGCCCGTCGCCAGCGGATCCAGGGTTCCGGCGTGGCCGATTTTGCGCTCGCCGAGTATCCCGCGGCATTTGGCGACGACATCATGGCTCGTCCAACCGCCCTCTTTGTCGACGAGGAGAAAACCCTCAATCATCGATAGCCTTCCGGACCCGAGCAACGATCTCGTCAGGGTCGAGGCTGGCGTGAAAACCCGCCGCGTTGCGATGGCCACCGCCACCGAAAAGACCCGCGATCGCAGCCACGTCCGTACCGCCGCGTGAACGCATGCTGCCCTTCCATCCCTCAGGCGTTTCGCGCAACAAGAGAGCGACGTCGGCCTCGCGAGCAATGCGGAGATCATCGATGAGGCCGTCGGTCTGCGAATAGGCGATCCCGGCCGATTCGAGATCGGCCGCCGTCACGGTCGACCACACCAGGCCCCGCGGAACGTCGAGCACCGCCCGGCCGAGCACCGCGGCGGATACTGCGAGGTAGCCGAAGGGTGCCGACTCATATACATGCTGGCCGATTATTTCGGGCTTGACCCCGGCATCCAGCAGCCGGCCGGCAACCCTCATTACCTCACCCGTGGTCGCTGAGTACTGGAAACGTCCGGTATCGGTGACGAGTCCCGTCATGAGGCACAGCGCCACCGTCTCGTCGATCGGCCAGCCGAGTCCTTCGATCAGGTACGTGGCCAACTGCGCCGATGCGGCAGCAGTCGGGTCGATGACTGCGATATCACCGAACCCGGCGTTGGAGATGTGGTGATCGATGACGACCACGGTGGCGGCGTTTGCCGCGATGGCGCCGATCTCGCCCAAACGATCAGGCGCCGCTACATCGAACACGACCAGACACTCCGGTTCCTGGGGAAAGGCGTCCACCGGTACCAGGGGCGTCAGATCGAGGAAGATCAGGGAGTCGGGAACCACGAATTCGCCACCGAACGACACCACCGCATCGACCCCGGCCAGGCGAGCCGAGTGCGCCAGTGCCAACGCAGAACCCAAGGCGTCGCCATCGGGATTGATGTGGCAGGTAATAGCCAAAGAACCGGCCGACGAAATCGCCGTTATCGCGGATTCCAGTGCTTCACGCATCGTCATCGACCTCGGCGATCTCGTGCAGTAGGCGTTCCATGCGCAGTGCCTTCTCGACCGTTTCATCGAAGACGAAATCGAGCCGGGGATTGTATTTGAGCCGAATCTCGCTCCCGACGACTCCCTGCACTCGCGGAGCCGCCCGATCCAGCGCCGCCTGGGTCGACTCTTTCTCGGCGTCGCCGCCGAGCACCGAGTAGTAGACCCGTGCGGCTCGCAGGTCGGGGCTGACGTCCACGCCTGTGATCGTGACGAAACCGATACCGGGATCCTTGAGTCGAGTCAGCTCCCCTGCGATCACTTCACGCAGCGATTCATTGACCCGCCTCATCCGTGAGCCACCTCTGCTCATGACATCTCCACGTGACCGATATCGATGTCGACGAGTTCCACATCATCTAGCTCGAGCGCCCAACGCCTTATCCGCTCAACGATCTCATCGAGCCGGCCCGCCTGAGGAGCGACGACTGCGACACCGATCGAGGTGCGCTGCCAAGCATCGTGATGACCGACCTCGGATGCGGACAACTCCATGCGACGCCTGAGGTGATCGAGCAAGGGTCGCAGCCGACGGCGTTTCTCCTTGAGAGAAGAGCAGTCCGGAAGCCGGAGTTCGAGAAGAAGGGCAGCAGCATGCATGGCTCAGCCCTAGGAGTCTGCTGAGTGATGCCGGTGCTCAGATCGGCGGCCAGGCGCGCCAGTCGCAAGGTAGAGCACTTGCCGCCCGCAGGGCGGCTCGACCATGCGGAGGTGTTCGAGGCCGAGTAGGACTCGAACGCTGGAGCCAGAACGGGATTCGTCACTCCTTGGGGGGAATGACGGAGCCGAGG
The DNA here is from genome assembly GCA_036477035.1 of Acidimicrobiia bacterium. Classification (GTDB taxonomy): domain Bacteria; phylum Actinomycetota; class Acidimicrobiia; order Spongiisociales; family UBA11373; genus JACZWZ01. Next base: position 5,236 of record JAZGCP010000198.1, read on the forward strand.
ACGCCGCGAATGGTGATGCATGGTCGTCGAGATGAGTGACACGCATTGCTCAGCCGACTCCTAGGTCCTGGCGACTTCTCGCACCTCATACGACTCGAGCACATCGCCTTGCTTGATGTCGCGGAAGTTGTCGAGACCGATGCCACACTCGAATCCGGATGCGACCGAACGCACGTCGTCTTTGAAGCGCCGCAATGATCCTATGGAGCCGTCGTACACGACCACCCCATCGCGCACCAGGCGAACCCGTGCCCCCCGGTTGATCTCACCCTCGGTGACAAAAGAACCTGCGATCGTGCCGAAGCGCGGTGCGCGGAAGGTCTCTCGCACTTCGGCCGCACCGAGTAGCCGCTCGACCTCTTCGGGCGACAGTCGGCCGACGAGCATCGCTTCGACATCGTCGAGCAACTCATAAATGATTCGGTATGTCCTGACCTCGATGCCTGCAGCTTCGGCCGCACGCCGCGCCTTGGCATCAGGACGTACGTTGAAGCCGAACACGATCGACTCGGTCGCTTCGGCCAGGATGATGTCGTTCTCGGTGACCCCCCCGATGGCGGTGTGCACGATGGTGACACGGCCATCCTCGCGTTGGATCTTGGCAACGGCATCTCGGATCGCCTCGAGCGAGCCGTGGGCATCAGCCTTGACGATCATCCGAAGCTCGGCGTGCTCGGCTGTTCTCAGATCCTCGAGGATCTTGGTGAGTCGCTCGGCAGCGGTCGGTATCACGAGTTCCTCGCTACGAATCTCGGTGACCCGCTCGGCGGCCATGGCGCGGGCACTCCGATCGTCGGCAGTAACTTCAAAATGGTCGCCCGCCTGGGGTATCTCATCCCAACCCATCGTCAGCACCGGCATACTCGGCAGGGCCTCATCAATCTGGGTGCCGTTTTCGTCAAACATGGCTCGGACCCTGCCCGCCACCGGACCGGCTACGAGAGCATCGCCTCGACGTAACGTTCCCCGCTGGACGATGAGTGTGGCAACGGGTCCCCGCCCCTTGTCGAGTTGGGCCTCGATGACCGTGCCCGTCGCGGCTACCGACGGGTTGGCGCTGAACTCCTCCAGCTCGGCAATCAGATCGATGTACTCGAGCAGCTGATCGACACCGTCTCCGGTGAGCGCCGACACCTCGGCACTGACTACCTCGCCGCCCAACGCCTCGACCACCAGACCGTGCTCGGTGAGTTGAGCTCGTACCGAGTCGGGGTTGGCTGCCTCCAGATCGATCTTGTTTATGGCGATCACGATCGGAACGTCAGCCGCCTTGGCATGGCTGATCGCTTCGACCGTCTGCGGCATGACCCCGTCGTCGGCTGCGACGACCAGGACGACGATATCGGTCACCTCGGCTCCGCGGGCCCGCAGTGTGGTGAAGGCCTCGTGACCCGGAGTGTCGATAAAGGTGATCTTGCTTTCTCCGACTTGTGCTTGATAGGCGCCGATGTGCTGTGTGATCCCTCCGGCCTCACCGGCGACGACGTTGGCATTCCGAATCGAGTCCAGCAGCTGGGTCTTTCCATGGTCGACATGGCCCATGACAGTCACCACGGCCGGTCGGAGGACGAGATCGGCGGGATCGTCATCGAACAGGCGCTTGGTGCGCACCAGTGGTGCCTCGACCTGCTCGTCTACTTCGGCTTCCTCCACCTCGACCTCGTACCCGAGCGCCTCTCCCACCACCGGTAGCAGTTCGACCGGAATCGGCTGAGTAGCGCCTGCCATCTGACCACGGCTGATCAGTTCTCTCACGACGATCCCGACCGGACGTCGGGTGAGCTCGGCGAATTCCTGAACGGTGATGCCCTCCGTCACCGTCACGGTCCGACGGCGGTAGCCCTCGGTCTCCGGCTCCTCAGCACCTTCATCGGGAGGGGCCTCGGTCGCGGGTGCCTTGGTCTCCGGTTCGGATGCGGTCTTGGCTGCAGGTGCCGGCTCGGTCGTAGCAGCGTCGGAGTCTCCCCGCTCTTCGGCATAGGACAGCTTGAGAATTTCCGCGTCTTCCTCGGACAAGCCCGAAGAAGCGGTCTTGACCTCGATCCCGAGGTCCTTGGCGCGCGCCACCAGTTCCTTGGATTCGACTTCGATCTCTCTGGCGAGTTCATAGACGCGCATAAATCACTCTCCGGCCGTCATTGTGCCACGCGGCGGCTACGCCTCGGCGGGCGGGTCTTCCTGCGCCGTATCGGCTTCGGGTTGGTCACCGGTCGGCGACTCGTCCTCCACGGCCTCAGTGACGACGTCTGCTGCCGCAGCGTCATCGTCCGACTCTTCGGCCGCTTCCAGCTCCGCCACCTCCGTCCCCGCAACATCGACTGCTGCCTCCGAATCTGCGGGCTCACCGTCCGACTCTGCGGGCTCACTGTCCGAATCTGCGGCCGCGTCAGATTTCGCTGCTTCTGTAGCCGCAACATCCTCGGTTGCCTCGGCGGCAACCCCTTCGGGGACCGTCTTGTCGACGGTGTCCTCATCCGTGGCTTTTGCCGGCTTCTCTTCCGCCTCGGCGTCTCCCTCGGGCGGACCGCCCGCTTGCTCTGTCTCGGAGCGAATGTCGATCCGGTAGCCGGACAAACGTGCTGCGAGTCGGGCGTTTTGCCCCTCTTTGCCGATCGCCAGCGAAAGCTCGCGATCGGGGACGACCACGATCGCCTCCATCTCTTCATCATCCAGAATCACCTGTCGCACCTTGGCGGGACTCAGCGCCTCGGCGATGAAGTCGGCGGTGTCCTCACGCCAGGGAACGATGTCGACCTTCTCGCCGCGCAGTTCGTTCACGACCTGGCGTACCCGACTCCCCCTGGCACCGACACACGCTCCAACCGGATCCACATTCATGTCGTTCGAGGCGACCGCGATCTTGGTTCGGTGCCCGGCATCTCGAGCGATCGCTCTGATTTCCACGATGCCCTCGACCAGCTCAGGCACTTCGAGTTCGAAGAGCCTGCGGATGAAGTCGGGATGGCTACGGCTGGCCACGATGGGAGCGCCCTTGGACTCCTCGCGCACCTCGACGATGAGCGCCTTCACCCTGGCACCGCGCTCGAGCCTCTCATACGGGATCTTCTCGCCGGCCGGCATGACGGCTTCGGCGTTGCCGAGATCGAGCATCACGGTGCGGAAGTCCGACTGCTGCACGATCCCGGTAACGAGATCACCTTCCCGTCCCTGATAGATCTCGAAGATCTGAGCCCGCTTGGCGTCACGCAGCCGCTGCACGATCACCTGCTTGGCAGTCTGCGCGGCGATACGGCCAAAGTCGGTCGGAGTGTCTTCCCACTCCCTCACCACGTTGCCGTCCTCGTCGAGTTCCTGTCCGTAGACGATCATCTCGCCGGTATCGGTGTCGATCGTCACACGTGCTTCTTCGGCGGCACCGGGACTGCGCTTGTAGGCGGACACCATCGCATTGGCGAGCGCGTCGAGGATCGTCTCCTTCGACACACCCTTCTCACGTTCGAGGAGATCGAGCTCCTCCATAAAATTCGCGTTCACCGCTTACCTCGCTTGCCCCCGGGTTTGGGGGACTTCTCCCATCGAAAGACCGTTCGTGCCTGTGTGACCGACTGCAGCGAAATGATGCGTGTACTGCCGTCCACAGTGAGTCGGAGATCCGAGTCGTCAATCCCTTCGAGTACGCCGCGATGCCGCTGTGCACCATCGATCTCATCGGATGTACGAACATCCAATTCGCGCCCAACGGCCTTCTGATAATGGCTCGGGCGGCGAAGCCGACGCTCCAAGCCCGGCGACGAGACCTCCAGGGTGTACGAACCGCTCACCGAATCCTCTTCGTCGAGCAGATGTGACATGCCGCGGGACAGCTGGGCGATGCGATCGACACCCACACCCCCGGGGGCGTCGACCGTGATCCGCACAATGCGACCGTTACCACGGCCGCGCACGTCGAGATCATCGAGTTCTATGCCCTCAGCCTCGAGATACGGCTCCAGGCTCTTCCAGAGCCGGTCTGCCGTCTCGCTCTGCGAGTCGATTGCGGTCACCACTTGCTCTCCTCATAAAAAGAAGCGGGCAACCTGCGCCCACTTCCAACAGCGTCCTAGATTGGGGCGCGAGTATACCAGGGGCTCCCATCTCTAAGAACACCCGTACTGGAGACTAATCGGCCCGTTCTGCCCGTATCGCCGCGGTCACAACAGACGCCGCTTCACCCACCGGAATCAAATCCACCGAACCGTCGGACCGGCGCAGCACCTCGACCATACCCTCCGCCAAACCACGAGGCCCGACCGTGATCCGGTACGGAATCCCGATCAGTTCGACATCGGCAAACTTTACGCCGGGGCGCTCATCGCGATCATCGATGATCACATCGATGTCCGCAGACCGCAGTTCCTCATACAAGGTATCTGCTGCCGCCACGGTGGCGTCATCGTCCATCTTGACAATGGTGATCGCCGCCTCATACGGGGCAATCGATAACGGCCACACGATCCCCGCCTCGTCGTACGACGATTCGACGACGGCAGCCATGTTGCGACCGACGCCGATTCCGTACGATCCCATCCAGACGATGCGGTCGTCGCCGTTTTCGTCGGCCACCGTGATGCCGAGCGTCTCGCTGAACTTCGTTCCGAGCTTGAAGATGTGACCGATCTCGATCGCTCGCTTGACCTCGAGTGGCTCACCGCATTCGGGACAGCCCTCACCAGCCTTTACCAGCCGCATGTCGAGCCAGGTGTCGACCACGATGTCGCGTTCGACGTTGACGCCTCGCAAGTGCCAATCGTCCTCGTTGGCACCGGTGGTCATGTTGACGCGCCCCTTTAGCGCCGGGTCGGCGATGATCCGCACTCCTTCGAGCCCGACCGCACCGAGACTCCCGGCGTGGGCGCCCAGCGCGGCCACGATCTCGTCGTCGGCGGCGGGTCGGACGTCAAACGTCTCCAGGGCATCCATCAGCTTCTGCTCCATCAACTCGTGATCGCCCCTCAGAAGCAGCAATGCCACTACGTCGTCGATCATGTAGAGGAGGCTCTTGATCTGGCGATCGGCGGCCGCAAAGTCGAAGGCCTCGGCGAGCGCAACGATCGTTCTGATATCGGGGGTGGCGAAGCGCTCGGGATTCCCCTCCCACGGCTCGTCGGCAACAGGCGCCAAGCTGCTGGTGGCCGTCTCGGTGTTTGCTGCGTACTCGCAGGCCGGGCAGTAGGCGATGTCGTCCTCGCCGGCGACCGACTCGACCATGAACTCGACCGACTCCGATCCGCCCATCCAGCCGCTGGAGGCGTGAACCGCTATCGCCTTCAAACCGAGACGCAAGAAGATCTTCTTGTAGGCGTCGTAGTGCCGGTCGAATTGAACGTCGAGACCGGCTTCATCGATGTCGAACGTGTACGAGTCTTTCATGGTGAACTCGCGGACCCGCAGCAACCCGCCCTTGGAACGGGGCTCGTCGCGGAACTTGGTTTGAAGGTGATACCAGAGTTGGGGTAGCTGACGATACGAGGTGAGTTCGGTGGCGATCGTGCTGAAGATCTCCTCGTGCGTCATCGCCAGCAGGAGATCGGTGTCGCGCCGATCGGTGAATTTGATGAGGATGCCCTCCACGTCATCCCATCGGCCCGTCTTCTTCCAGATCTCACCCGGATGCACCACCGGAAGCAGCATCTCCTGACCGCCGATTGCATCGATCTCGTCCCGAAGAATCTGTTCGATCTTCTTGGTCACTTTCATACCGAGCGGGAGCAGTGACCAGGAACCGGCCATCAGGCGCCGGATAAATCCGCCGCGGACCAACAACCGATGATTGACCGCCTCGGCGTCGGCGGGATCGTCGCGAAGAGTGGGAATGAAGGCGCGAGACCAGCGCATAGGCACGGCAGCGTAGTCGCGCGAGTTGGAGGCTCTGCCCCCGCTGCAAGTCAGTCGGTATCCAGTATCCAGTATCCAGCCAGACGAAGACCATCCGCCGTTCTACTGGCTACTGGTTACTGGCTACTCCCCTTTTGCCACCTCGGCGACGCGGGCCTTGCGCTCTTCGGTGTGGTTGACGTCGCCACGGGCCGCCAGCAGCTCGGCGGCGGTCTCGCGAGCCAGTTCTTCGGCAACACCATCTGCCGCCGCCAGCCGCGCCTCCACACCCTCATCGGCCAACCGTCGCGCCTCGTCGACCAATGCCCCCACCATCTCTGCCTCCGGTACGACCCTGACCACCTGCCCCTTGATGAACAAGTGACCTTTGCCCTTGCCGGCCGCGATCCCGATGTCGGCCTCCCGGGCCTCGCCGGGCCCATTGACCACGCACCCCATGATCGCCACCTGGATGGGCAGGTTCTCGGCCTCGAGCGCGGCCTGGGCCTCGGTAACGACCGCCACCACGTCGACTTCGGCGCGACCGCAGGACGGACACGCAATCAGATCCAACCCGGAACGCTCCCTCAACCCCAGCTGTTCGAGAAGTCGACGACCCGCCTCCGCTTCCTCGACCGGATCTGCGGTGAGGGAGAACCGGATCGTGTCGCCAATGCCTTCGAGCAGCAGCGTCGCAATGCCTGCGACCGACTTCATGAGTCCGGCGGGAGGCGGGCCCGCCTCGGTGACCCCGAGGTGCAGCGGATGGTCCACCGCCTCCGACAAGAGCCGGTACGATTCGACCATCGACGAAACATCGCTGTGTTTCACCGAGATCTTGATATCGAAGAAGCCGACCTTCTCCAGCAGGCGGACCTCGGCCAGCGCAGAATCGACCAGCGCCTGTGGCACCGGAGCGCCGTACTTTTCCAACAGGTCCTTGTCGAGCGAACCTGCGTTCACCCCAATGCGGATCGGCACGCCGCGATCGGCGGCGGCAACCGCCACGGCCTTGATGTGATCGGCCTTGCGAATGTTCCCCGGATTGAGCCGCAGACCATCGACACCGGCCTCTAATGCCGCCAGGGCGAGCCGATGCTGGAAGTGAATGTCGGCGATGATCGGGACCGGCGATCTGGGAACGATCTCCGCCAGTCCCTGGGCGGCCGCAATGTCGTTGCACGTGATGCGCACGATGTCGGCGCCGGCGCCACGCAGCGCATATACCTGAGCGAGCGTGGCATCGACATCGGCCGTCTTCGTGGTCGTCATCGACTGGACCGATACCGGAGCATCACCACCGACCGCGACGGTGCCCACCCGAATCTGGTTCGTCTTCTTGCGGTCCATCATCTGAGGGTGAGCGGGTTGGTGATATCGAGGTAGATCGCGAGCACTCCGAGCAACACCATGAAGATTACGACAACCGCCGCGATCGGTGCCAGCTTGGCTACATCCGCCTCACGACCCCGAACCTTTTCGTACAGTGCAACCGCGAAGTGACCACCATCGAGTGGGTACATCGGTATCAGATTGAACAACCCGACAAACACGTTGACGAGCGCGACCAACTCGAGCGTAAAGCCGATCCCGAATTGCTCGGTCTCAGCCCCGATGCGTACCAAGCCGATCGGACTGGCCGGCCGCGTCTGATTGATCGCGTCGGTGTCTCCGCTGATCGTTGCCTGAATTAGATCACCGAGGCCGGTGAACAGCTGCCACATGCCACTCAACGATGCGCCG
>JAZGCP010000199.1:0-5480 GCA_036477035.1 Acidimicrobiia bacterium
GTCGACGCAGAACACCGCCCCGGCATCCTTGGCCACCTCACCGATCGCCGCCATGTCGGCCACCCGCAACATCGGATTGGTCGGTGTCTCCAGCCACATCAGACGGGTGTTGGGCCGGACCGCAGCCCGCACCGCATCCAGATCGGTCGGATCGGCAACGCTCCACTCGAACCCCTGCTCACCGAGCACCCGGGCAAAAAATCGAAAGGTCCCGCCGTAGGCGTCGTTGGGCAGGAGCACGTGGTCGCCGGCGCCCAGCAGATAACCCATCAGAGCAGCCGCCGCCATCCCGGAGGACGTCGCCACCGACCCGCCTCCCGACCCTTCGGCCACGCCCTCCAGCGAGGCGAGGGCGTCCTGAAGTGCGGTTCGGGTGGGGTTGTCGGTGCGGGAGTATTCGTAGCCGGCGTGCTTGCCCGGAGCATCCTGGGCATATGTCGAAGTCGCGTAGATGGGAACCACCACCGCGCCGGTCGTCGGATCCGGATCCTGGCCCGCATGGATAGCCCGCGTCTCAAACCTCATGATCCCTCCTCACCGAAACCGTGCTCCGTCAACCAGTCGTCATTGAAAATCTTCGAGATGTAATTGCGGCCCCCATCGGGAAGGATCACGACCACAAGCTCGTCGGGATATTTCTCTGCCGAACGAAGCGCACCGACCACTGCCATTCCACACGAACCTCCGGCCAGGATTGCTTCTTCCGTCACCAGACGCCGGGTCATCTCAAATGCTTCGGCATCGGTGACCATTTCGTATTCATCGACCATCGTCGGGTCGAAGGTGGTCGGCCAGAAGTCCTCGCCGACGCCTTCGATCAAATAAGGAGTCACGTCGTCGTCGGTAGCCGCGGTAAAGATCGATCCCTGTGGGTCGACCCCCACCACCGTCACCTCCGGATTCTGCTCCTTGAGGTACCGGGCCACGCCGGTGATGGTCCCGCCGGTGCCGACTCCCGCCACGAACACTCCCACTCGACCGTCGGTCTGGCGCCAGATCTCGGGGCCGGTGGATTCGTATTGCGCCTGAGGATTGGCCGGGTTGGTGTACTGGTCGGGACGAAAGTGGTTGGGTTTCGACGCCAGCTCGTCGGCCACCGAGTAGTACGAGGTTGGGTCCGCGGGATCGACGTCGGTGGGGCAGACGACAACCTCGGCGCCGTAGGCCCTGAGGAGATCCTGCTTCTCCTTCGACTGTTTGTCGGCCATGACCGCGATGAGGCGATACCCCCTCAGCGCCGCGACCATGGCCAGGCCGACGCCGGTGTTGCCACTGGTCGGTTCGACGATTGTGTCCCCCGGCTGGAGCAGCCCGTCGCGTTCGGCGGCTTCGATCATGCCGAGCGCTATCCGATCCTTGATCGACCCCCCCGGGTTCATCGACTCGATCTTTGCGACCAGATTGCCCGGGGGGTGGATCCTGGAAAGGCGCACCAGTGGTGTGTCCCCAATCGCTTCGATTATGTCGGCGCGGATGTCCATGTGTCGCGAGGTTAGGGGCCGGTACCAGTCAAGCCTTCTGCTTGGTCTCTCATCCAACCAACCGAACCTCTGGGTCAGCTGGCAAAACGCCTGAGACGCACCGAGTTGGTCACCACCGAAACTGAGGAGAGGGCCATCGCACCGGCGGCGAACATCGGATTCAAGAAGCCCAGCGCAGCCAATGGGATGGCCGCAGTGTTGTAGCCGAACGCCCAGAACAGGTTCTGGATGATGGTGCGGAAAGTGGCCCGTGCCAACCTGAGGGCGGTCACGGCCAGCATCGGGTCGCCGCTCATGAGAACCACGTCTCCGGCCTCGATGGCAACATCGGTTCCAGATCCGACCGCCATGCCCAGATCGGCCCTGGTGAGGGCTGGGGCATCATTGATTCCGTCGCCGACAAAGCCGACCGATCTTCCCTGATCTTGGAGGCGCTTGATCTCTTCTGCCTTGTCGGCAGGCATGACTTCGGCGATCACGCGCTCGATACCTACCTGAGCGGCAATCGTCTGGGCCGTGCGATGGTTGTCGCCGGTGAGCATCGTCACCGCGACACCCTCGTCGTGGAGTCGGGTGACTGCCGCCACGGCGGTATCGCGCAAGGTGTCGGCCACACCCAGAGTGCCGCGCACTTCTCCTCCCCAACCGACCAGGAATGCCGTCTTGCCGGTCAACTCGATGCGTTCCATCGCTTCGAGATATCGATCGGGGATTCCCAATCCGCGATCGGCCATCAGCTTCGACTTTCCGACGATCACGTCGACGCCGTCCACCACACCGATGACTCCCTGGCCTCCGAGCGCCTCGAAATTGGTCGGAGTGACGAGTACCACATCTCGCTCCTCGACCCCGAGTGCCACTGCCTTGCCGATCGGGTGTTCGCTGGCTGCCTCGAGCGATCCGGCGAGGAACAGCAGCCGGCCCTCGTCTTCGTCCGTGACGACGTCGGTGAGTGTCATCGCCCCTCGGGTGAGAGTTCCCGTCTTGTCGAACACCACCGTGTCCACTGCCTTGGCCCGTTCGAAGACCTCGGCGTTCTTGAACAGCACCCCCAACTCGGCCCCTCGGCCCGACCCCACCATGATGGCCGTGGGGGTGGCCAGACCCATTGCGCAGGGGCAGGCGATAATCAGCACGGCCACCGCGTTGGTGAGCGCCTCGCTGACCACGCCGTTGACCGCAAGCCAGGTTCCGAACACGACCAGAGCGACCACGATGACTGCGGGTACGAATATCGAACTCACCCGGTCGGCGAGTTTCTGTACCGGAGCCTTGGTGGCCTGTGCCTCTTCGACCAGGCGCACGATCTGAGACAGAGCCGTTTCCTTACCGATCCTGGTGGCCTCGAATTCGAGGCGGCCCTGCTGATTGACGGTCGCCCCGAACACATCGTCTCCGATCGACTTGTCGACCGGGGCAGATTCGCCGGTCAGCATCGACTCGTCGATGCTCGAACCGCCGGACACAACCACACCGTCCGTGGCGATCTTCTCCCCCGGGAGCACGATCACGACATCTCCAACGCGAAGCTCCTCGGCGGGAATCATCGCCTCGACGCCGGCTCGTCTCACCCGGGCCTGCTTGGCACCTATCTCGAGGAGTTTGGTGATGGCATTAGATGCCTGACCCTTCGCCCTGGCCTCAAAGAAACGACCGAGAAGTATCAGAGTGACGATCATTGCCGCCGTCTCGAAGAAGAGAGCTTCATCGGCGGATAGCGCGTACAGCGAGAAGCTCCACGCCGAGATCGTCCCGACCGACACCAGGGTGTCCATTGCCGGACTCAGGCTCTTGACCTGTTTGAAAGTTGCCTTGTGGAACTGAGCACCGAAGCCGAACAACACGACGGTGGTGAGCAGGGCCTGGAGCACGTCGGCCCACCGAGCATCAGGCCCGAACTGGGCGAGCAAGAAGACCGGGATCGTCAGCGCCGCGGCACCGACGACATTGCGCCGCTGGTACCGAACCTCTTCGGCATAGCGTTCGGTCACGCTGGTGCGGACGTCCCCTTCTTTGACCTCGTCTATCGAGTATCCGATCTTGGCCACCGCGGCCTTGAGAACCTCGATGTCAACGTCGGGTCCGACCTTCGCCCTCACCTCATGGCCGGCATAGTTGACGATGGCGCTCTCAACGCCCTGTTGCTTGCCGAGGATGCGTTCGATTCTGAGAGCGCAAGAGGCACAGGTCATCCCTTCGACATCGAAGGTGATGGATTCGGCTGTGGCTTGACTCATGATGGGCTGGTCGTCGCGATCGAGATGTTCGGCTACTTGGATACCTCGTAGCCCTGTCCTTCGATGGCATCGACGATTGCTGCAAAGGTGCCGTCGGTGCCGTCGAAGTCGATGGCGACGGTTCGTTCGTCAATAGCGACCTCGACCAGTTCGACGCCGTCCAGTGGGCCTACGGCGTCCTCGATGGAGCTCTTGCAATGTCCGCAGGAGATGTCGGGTACCGACAGGGTTCTAGTGGTCATGGTTGTGTTCTCCGTCTCTTGTCTCGTCATTGGTGGCGGCATTCGACTCCGACGAATACGCCGACGGGTCGGCGAGGAAGGTCGCACGGCAGCCTGGTGCGCAGAAGGCCACGTCGTCGTAACCATCGGCCCGGAGTGAAGATTCCCCCACGGTCATACCGCAAACCGGATCGGTAAACGTTTTCAATCGGGCACTCCGTTTCCTCTTGCTCGTCCCGAGCATAGACCTTCCAGTCGCCTGGAATGTCAAGCCATGTATCATGCGGATCATGAACATCGGAGAACTTGGCCGCCTCACCGGCGTCTCGACGAAGGCGATTCGTTACTACGAGGAAATCGGGGTCCTGAAGGAGCCGGAGCGTTCCGCCAACGGATACCGGACCTATGAGGGCGAGACGGTCGACAGACTCAGGTTCGTAAAGGATGCTCAGCTGACCGGGCTGAGTCTGGCGGAGATCACCTCGATCCTCGACCAGCGAGGCAAAGGCGAGTCGACGTGCGAACACGTCATGTCGCTGCTCGATCACCACCTCCACGAGCTCGACTCGCGCATCAAGGCGCTCAAGAAAACCCGCACCCGGCTGGTCACCATCGCCGATCGTGCCCGAAAGCTCGATCCCTCAGAGTGCCTGGATCCCAACCGGTGCCAGACGATCCTTCCACAGGACGCGAACGGTGGATCGGATCGCGTAATTACAGAGGTGCACGAGGCACCAAGGGAGCACGCCCACGCCCATTGAGCGGCCCGCGGTTCAACCCACCCGGACTGAGAGCCCTATGAGCCACCCCCCCACCCCGCCGGACGACCCCGGCATCGTCTGGCGTGCTCCGACGATTGATGACGCCCCAGGGCTGGCCGACCACACCCGGCTCATCCACCATGAAGAAGAGCTCGAATTCCTTCCGAGTGCCGGGTACTTTCGATGGCTACTGGCACAACCCGGGATCGATCCCGAGCGCGATATGCTCGTTGCCGTCGCCGATGGTTCGATCGTTGCCGATGCCGGGACCTGGCTCCACACCGCGGATACCGGTGCCCGCTGCATCATCTGGAGCGAGACCTCGCCGAACTACCGACACCTCAGGCCGTACCTGCTGGAGTGGTCGGAGACTCGGGGCCGCCGGCGTCTCGACGATGAGCCTCATGACCGTGCCCGAGTGCTGCGCATTGCGGTCGAAGAGCACCGGCAGGCGTACCGGGAAGCGATCGAAGCAGCCGATTTCCAATATCCGCGTCGCTTCGCCGACATGGCCCGCCCCCTCACCGACCTTCCTCCAGCCCCCAGCCTTCCCACCGGGATCGAAGTCGTCACCTGGTCCGACGATCTCGAGGAAACGACCCGCCTGGCCAGCAACGAATCGTTCAAAGATCACTGGGGCACCCTTCCGATGACTCCGGAAGAGTTCAGCGGGTTCTACCGCGACAGTCCCACCTTCCGGCCCGATCTCTCATTCCTTGCGCTCGACGGGGAAACCGTCGTGTCCTTTTGCCTCTGTGAAGTAGACGAAGAAGACAACGA
>JAZGCP010000002.1:0-10395 GCA_036477035.1 Acidimicrobiia bacterium
GTCGGCGAGCGCATCCCGAACCTCCGACAATTCGGCGGCGGCAGGGTTTTCGATCTCGATGACGGTCCCGCCCTCGAAATCGACTCCCACGTTGAACCCGAAGAAGATCATGCTGATCAGAGAAGCGCCAATCACAACCCCCGAGAAGGTGAACCCCCGGTTGCGGTTGCCGACGAAATCGATATGGGTTTCGCCCCGGTACAGACGGCCGAAAGCGCTCATTCGGTGACCTCCCGGGGAACGCCAGTCGCCCCACGGATGCTGACCGCCCCGCCTTCTCCCAATCTGGAACGGGCTACGAGGGAAACGGCCGGTTTGGTGTAGAAGATTGCCACCAGAACGTCGAGCACCGTTGCGATCCCCAAGGCGAGAGCGAAGCCCTTCACCGAACCTACGGCGAGGAAGAACAACAGCACCGCAGCAAATAACGACACCGTATCCGCGGTCAGGATCGTCCGGATGGATCGCTGGAAGCCGTGATCGATCGCCGCCCGCATCGAACGACCCTTATGGACCTCTTCTTTTATCCGTTCGAAATACACGATGTAGGAGTCGGAGGTGATTCCGACCGACACGATGACTCCGGCAACACCGGCCAACGTCAAAGTGGCCCCCTGCCATGCACCCAACAGCGAGTAGACAACAGTCAACAGGCTTCCGAATACGGTGAGACCGATCACATTCACCAGGCCCAGTACCCGGTAATAGAGGATCATCGCCACTGCGACCAGCGCCAGGCCTCCAAATCCGGCGATGAGGCCGGCCCGCAGGGAGTCGGAACCCAAGGTTGCAGACACCGACTGCACACTGGCTTGCTCGAAGGCGACAGGCAGCGAGCCGTACCGGAGCACCACGGACAGTTCCTGCGCCTCGCCTTCTTGATCATCGGACTGACCCAGCGTGATTACGGCGGATCCGCCCGTGATGCCCACCGCCGGATCGACCGTGTTCGCGATTTGGGGCGCCGACTGCACGGTCCCGTCGAGCACGATCGCAAACTGGCGCCGCGGATCGCCGATCGGGTATGAGGCAAGTATCTTGGTGGTATCGGCGAACTTGTCGCCACCCTCACGGCTGAAGTCGAGCACGACCACCCACTCCCCGGTGACGCTGCCACCGAGATGGCCGACACCGCCGCTGCTGCCCTGGAACCGAGCCGAGGCTCCATCGAGGTCGGAGCCGATAACCGCCGCGGGACCGAGGTAATAGATGATCCCGCCACCGGTGGCAAAGTCGGTTGCCAGGAAGGCTTCCTGATTCGGAGCCGGATCGATGCTGAGGCCGGTCACTGGGTCGACGCAGCCAGGCGAATCGTCTTCGTCGCACCACGTCAGTCCCCCGGGAAGGATCACTCCTTCCTTGGGATCGAAAACGGTGGTCGTGGTGGTATCGGCAGTGGTGGTCGAGGTGGTCTCATCGGTGGCGACGGTCGTCGTCGATTCGTCGTCCGACCCACCGGGGGCCGTCGTGGTCGAAGAGTCGATGATCGGCGAACTGTCATCGCCCTCATCGGGATCGGGAGACGTAGGGGCTCCGAAGCTGGTGAAGACGGGACTGAGCCCGGCGATCGGGCTCACGGTCAGCACCGGCCGGAACGCGAGCTGACCGGTACGCCCGACGGCGGCCAGAGCACGATCGCGATCGGTGACACCTGGGAGCTGCACCTCGATCTGGTTGGAACCGAGAACCGCGATCTCCGGCTCCTGGACGTTGCCGAGCGCCTCGATGCGGCGCCGCATGATCTCGACGGCCTTTTCGAGCACCTCGGGCGCTACATCCTCCGGCGCCTCCAACACCACCGAGAAGCCACCCTGGAGATCGAGCCCGAGAAGAGGGGTCGTCCCTGTGGCCTGCGTCAGCGCCAACGATCCCCAGGCGATAACGAGTGTCACCACCAGCGAGATGACCGCAGATCGACGCGACATGAACCGCTACCCGCCGACCTTTCCAGCCAGAGCCTGTTTGGCGACTCGAATGCGGCCGCCACCTTCTATCTGAAGTACCGCCGAATCGTCGTCCATGTGCTCGATGGTTCCGTAGATACCGCCGATCGTGGTGACCTGGTCACCGACATCGAGGTCACCGACCAGATCCTGATGCCGCCTTGCCCGGTTGCGCTGGGGTCGGATCATCAGAAAGTAGAAAAGTGCCCCGATCACGACCGCGTAGACGAGCAAGACCTGCCAAGCAGAACCAGACGCAGGCTCGGACTCGGCCTGATAGGCGAGCAGATCGTATTGAGATAGCTGGTGTTGGAACAGAGCGAACATCGGTCCTCCGGATGGGCTGCGCGTTGGATGCTGCGCGAGATGCCCCGGCCAACCCTAGGACCGGGACGACAACAGCATAGTGCCCCGCCGTCAGTCGGACGTTCGCGACGCTCTCGACCGCATCAACTCGTCGCGGTAGGTCGAGAATCGGCCGGCAGCGATCGCCGCACGGGCGTTGGCCAGCAGAGCAAGGGTGTAGGCGAGGTTGTGGATACTGAGCAGTCGGTGCCCCAGCAATTCATCGGTGATCCGCAGGTGGCGCAGGTATCCCTTGGAGTGCGTTCGGCAGGTGAAGCACCCGCAATCGGGATCGATCGGGTCGGAATCGGTCTTGAATTCGGCGCGGCGTATCGAATAGTCGCCGAGACGCGACAAGACCTTCCCATGACGTGCCAGCCGGGTCGGCCACACACAGTCGAATAGGTCGCATCCTCGTTCAACGGCGTCGAGGACCCCCTCCGTATCACCCAGCCCCATCACGTAACGAACCGCGCTCACCGGCAGCTCCGGGAGCACTGCATCGAGGGCCGCCGCCCGCTCGATGTCCAACTCGCCGACACTGAGCCCTCCGATTCCGAAGCCGGAGAACCCGATGGCGGCGGTCCGCGCCGCGCTCTCTGCCCGTAAGTCCAGATCGGTCCCCCCTTGGACGATCCCGAACAAGGCCTGATCCTCACGCGAATGTGCCGCCAGAGCGCGTTCCGACCAGCGCAGCGTGCGTTCCATCGCATCCCTCACCACCTCAGACCGGGCGGGAAGCCCGACGAGGTGGTCGAGCACCATGGCCACGTCGGCTCCCAGCCGCTCTTGTACGGCCACCGCATCCTCGGGGGTCAGCCGGACCACCGACCCGTCGTAAGTCGATGAGAAAGTCACGCCTTCTTCGTCTATCTGCGGGTCGAGCGAAAAGACCTGGTACCCGCCCGAATCGGTGAGCATCGGTGACTCCCACCCGCTGAATTGATGTAACCCGCCCAGCGACTCCACGACGTCGTCACCCGGTCGCAGCATGAGGTGGTAGGTGTTGGCGAGGACCATCTGGGCACCCACTGCAGCAAGGTCATCCACCCCGACGTTACGTACTGTTCCTCTGGTCCCAACCGGCATGAAGGTCGGGGTAGCGACCGCGCCGTGCGGGGTGTGTAGCCAGCCGGTGCGAGCCCGACCGTCGACATCCTCTGGTTCGAACCGAACCGCGGTCATCGCCGCGCCTCGACCAGCATGGCGTCTCCGAACGAGAGAAACCGGTAGCCGCGATCGAGTGCTGCGGAATACACCTCCCGCCAACGATCCCCCAACATCGCGGCAATCATGATTAC
This sequence comes from Acidimicrobiia bacterium, assembly GCA_036477035.1. Lineage (GTDB taxonomy): Bacteria > Actinomycetota > Acidimicrobiia > Spongiisociales > UBA11373 > JACZWZ01. The sequence continues at coordinate 3,590 of JAZGCP010000002.1, forward strand.
CAGCGTCGAGCCGGGGACATGGAAATTTGTCACCACCAGGTCGACGACCCGAAATCGATAGCCGGGACGAATAAAGAGAGAGCTGGGGCCGGACATCGACCTCAGGGTCCCATCCGCGGCCGCACTCTCCAAGGCGCGCACGACGGTCGTTCCGATTGCCACAATCCTGCCCCCTCGCCGGTGAGTGGCCTCGATCCTGTCGACAGTCGCGTCGTCGACATTGACCCACTCCGCGTGCATTTGGTGATCGTCGAGGATGTCGGCCATGATCGGGCGGAAGGTATCGACACCCACCTCGAGTTCAATTCGCTCGATCTCTATCCCCCGCTCGTTCAAACCACGCGTCACCTCTTCGGTGAAATGCAATCCGGCTGTAGGGGCTGCCGCGGAACCGATGCGGTCGGCGAACATCGTCTGATAGCGATCCGGATCATCGAGTTGTCCGGTGAAATACGGCGGCAGCGGCACCTCGCCGACCCGTTCCGCCAGTGCCGCCAAATCGCCGTCGGCCACGATCACGATACGACCATCGACCGGGTCGGCCACCAGCCGAACGATCACATCACCGACTTGTAGCTCAGAGCCGGCGCGGAGTCGCTTGGTCGGCCTCCCCAGCGCTTCCCAGCGCCCTCCATCCATGGCCCGTAGCAACAGAATCTCGACCGCCCCCCCGGTCGGCTTCCTGGCGGTCAACCGGGCTCGGCGCACTCGCGTCCGGTTGACGACGACCAGGTCTCCCGCTTCGAGCAGCCCGGCCAAGCCAAGGAATCGATGATCCGACATCGTCCGAGTGTCGAGCAGCCGGGACTCATGGCGCGGCTCGATCGCCGACTGAGCGATCGCCTCTGCCGGGAGGTGGTAGTAGAAGTCTGAGGTAGCAGTCATGCGGGTACCCAGTATTCACGGAAAAAGTCTGGAGTCTGGAGTCTGGAGTCTGGAGTCACGACTCAGGACTCAGGACTCACGACTCCGGACTTCTTAGAGAAGCTTTTCCTGCTCGATGGCGGCTGGAACATCCAAGCCCAGATGGCGGTACGCCAGGGCGGTTGCCACCCTCCCGCGCGGGGTACGTTGCAGGAATCCGGTCTGGATCAAGAAGGGCTCATAGGCATCTTCGACGGTTTGCTGCTCTTCCGAAACGGCGATTGCCAGGGTCGAAAGCCCCACCGGCCCCCCGGCGAACTTGTGGATCATCGACTCCAGAATGGCGCGGTCCACCCGATCGAGACCCGCCTCGTCCACCTCGAACACTTGCAACGCCTGTTCGGCAGTCTCCCGATCGACGACTCCGTCTCGGCGCACATCGGCGAAGTCCCGAACCCGGCGCAGCAGACGGTTGGCGATTCTGGGGGTTCCTCGACTCCGCTCGGCGATGATGGCGGCACCCGCGGGCTCAACCTCGATTCCCATCAGCCCGGCCGAACGCCGCACGATTTCGTCGAGTTCCTCCGGACGGTAGAAATCGATCCGGGCCACGTAGCCGAAACGATCCCGCAGCGGCGGTGAAACCCGCCCCACTCGGGTCGTCGCCCCCACCAGCGAAAACGGCGGGAGCTCGAGGCGAATCGAGCTGGCTCCGGCGCCTTTCCCGACAACTATGTCGAGCTGAAAATCCTCCATGGCGGTGTAGAGAATCTCCTCGACAGCCCGCGGCAAGCGGTGGATCTCGTCGATGAACATCACGTCGCCGGATTCGACGTTGCTCAGGATGGCGGCCAGATCGCCCGCTCTCTCCAAAGCCGGCCCCGAAGTCATGCGAAGCTGGGCGCCCATCTCGCGCGCCAGAATCGCGGCCAGCGTCGTCTTGCCGAGGCCGGGCGGACCGCTGAACAGCACATGGTCCACCGGTTCGTGCCTCCCGCGGGCCGCCTCGACCAGAATCGAGAGCCTCTCTTTCAGCTCGATCTGCCCGATGAACTCTGTCAGGGCTTGCGGCCGCAAGCCTGCCTCCAAGGCTTCCTCCTCAGGAGTCGGCTCGCTGGTGAGCAGTCCTTCTTCTCTCACGTCCCACCCAGCCTTTGCAACGCAGACCGGAGTAGCTCCTCGACCGCCTGCGAAGAGTCGAGACCCGCCACCGCCTCCCGGATCTCTGCCGAGGCGTATCCGAGTCCTTCGAGGGCACCTCGCACCGACGACAAGCCGGAACCGGCGCCGGGTATCTCACCGTCGGGTAGTTCCATCCGGGCTCGCAGATCGAGAATCAACTTCTGCGCAGTCCTCGTTCCGATCCCGGGAACAGCGGTGAGGGTGGCGACATCGTCCGTGAGGACCGCGGTACGCAAGTCGTTGGCTGTCAACGTCGACAGCATCGCCAACGCAATCTTCGGTCCGATCCCGCTGGCGCCCAGCAGTATCCGAAACAGATCACGGCCGGCGGAGTCGATGAACCCGAACAGCGACATCTGGTCCTCCCGAACATGGAGGTGAGTGTGAACCACCACGTCCTCTCCGATCGAGGGCAACCCCCCGATGTCACGCGGCGACATCGTCACCTCATATCCGACACCATCGATATCCACGATTATTCCGGAAAGGCTCCGGTCAACCAGAGTCCCGCGCAGGCGGCCGATCATTTGCGGCCACCCGTCACCAGCCGAGCCAGCCGCGAAGACTGAGCGTGACAGATGGCGATCGCCAGGGCGTCCGCAGCGTCCGCGGGTTGGGGGGCGGCATCGAGGCCGAGGCGTCGCGCCACCATCGCCTGAACCTGCCGCTTGTCGGCTGAACCGTTTCCGGTGACGGCGAGTTTCACGGCAGACGGCGTGTATTCCGCGATGGGGATACCCGCCCTTGCCGCCAGGAGAATGGCCACACCGGAAGCGCGCCCGACAGAGGTCGCGGTTTGCAGATTGCGATTTACGAACACCTCTTCGATCGCCGCCTCATCCGGCTCGAACTCGGCGATCACACCCTCGAGATCCTCGGCGAGTTCGCGCAGACGATGTGCGATCGGATCGCCCGGGTTGGTGCGAACCACACCGGCGGTGACGGCGCTCATCGAAACACCCCCGACTTCGACGATCCCATACCCGGTGGTGGACAGGCCGGGATCGATACCGAGAACAAACATGTGTTCGATCAGGTTAATGCGTGTTTGAGTCATGACGGGGACATTGCGCCATCAGTCACGACACCCGACGCCCGACACCCGAAGATGGCCTCCTATGTGGTATCGGACATCGGGCATCTCGACCGCATGACACCGACGAGCCGACTGGACACGTCAACCACATCACGGAGCACGCCGCCTAGATCGGGCATCTCGACCGCATGTAGCCGACGAGCCGGCTCAGCGCGTCAATCATCTCCAACGAGACGACGCCGAGGAATCAGCCGGCGATCAGCTCCAACACCTCGTCACTGATGTCGAAGGTGCCGTAGACGCTTTGCACGTCGTCGAGATCCTCGAGTGCGTCCACCAGTCGCAGAACCTGACGGGCCGCATCCTCTTCGAGGACGACTGCCGTCGAGGGCAACTGAGTGACCTCGGCGGTGTCGGCCTCGATGCCGGCCTCGGTGAGGGCGTCGCGCACGGAACCGAAGTCGGTGGCGGCGGTGATGATCTCGAATCGGTCACCGGAGGGCCTGACGTCTTCGGCGCCGGCGTCGAGGGCGGTGAGCATCACCTGGTCTTCCTCGCCTGAGACCAGGATGTAACCCTTCTGCTCGAACAGGTAGGCAACCGATCCCGGCTCACCGAGACTCCCCCCATTCCTGGAAAACGCAGTCCGGACATCTGAGGCTGCCCGATTGCGATTGTCGGTGAGGATGTGCACATAAAGCGCCACTCCGCCCGGTGCGTACCCCTCGTACCAGATCTCCTGGTAATCGGCCCCCTCGATCTCGCCGCTGCCGCGCTTGATGGCTCGCTCGATGTTGTCGTTCGGCATCGAAGCATCCTTAGCCTTTTGGACCGCCACCGCCAGCGAGGCGTTCATAGCCGGATCGCCGCCGCCGTCGCGCGCCGCCACTTCGATGAATCGGGCCAACTTGCCGAAAGCCTTGCCGCGCTTTTCGTCCTTCGCCGCCTTCTTGTGCTTGATCGACGACCACTTCGAGTGCCCGGACATCAACCCTCCCGAATCATGTCGAGTAGCAGTGTATGGAGTCGACCGTCTGCGGTCAGTTCTGGGTGGAAGCTGGTTGCGATGATGGAGCCTTGCCGCACCATGACGGGACGGCCTTCCACCTCGGCGAGGATCTCGACGCCGGCACCGACCTTCTCGATCCACGGCGCCCTGATGAAGACACCATGCACCGGATCTTCGAGACCCACGACGGGAATCTCTGCTTCGAAGGAGTCGACCTGTCGGCCAAATGCGTTGCGACGCACCACGACATCGAGAACTCCCAACTGAACTTGTTCCGCTCCCTCCACGGTGCTGCCCGCCAGGAAGATCATCCCGGCACACGTTCCCAGGGTGGGAAGTCCGGCGTCGATCCTCTCCCGCAGCGGCTCCACCAAGCCGTGCCAGTCCGCCAGTTTGCCGATCGCGGTCGACTCGCCACCTGGAATCACCAGCGCATCCACCTCCGCCAGATCATCGGCCAGGCGGACCAGCCTGACCTCGGCGCCCAACCGCTCCAATACTGCGGCGTGCTCGCGAAAATCCCCCTGGAGAGCCAGCACCCCGACGCGCACGGATGTCACCAGCCTCGTTCTTGCATCCGGTCTTCGTCGGCAAGCTTGTCGATCTCGATGCCGACCATGGCCTCACCGAGACCTCGCGACACCTTGGCGATCATCTGGGGATCCTCGAAATACGTCACGGCTTCGACGATCGCCCTGGCTCGCTGCGCCGGATCGCCGGACTTGAACACGCCGGACCCCACGAAAACCCCGTCGCAACCGAGTTGCATCATGAGCGCCGCATCCGAGGGGGTAGCGATCCCACCGGCGGCGAAATTGACTACCGGCAGGGCGCCAGTCTCAGCGATCTCCTTGACGAGTTCGTAGGGGGCCCCGAGATCCCGAGCCTCCGACATGAGTTGCTCATCGTCGAGAGTACCGAGCCGCCTGACTCCATCGTTCATCGCCCGCATATGCCGGACGGCTTCGACGACGTTGCCCGTACCCGGTTCTCCCTTGGTCCTGATCATCGCAGCGCCCTCACCGATACGCCGCAGCGCCTCGCCGACACTGCGGGCTCCGCACACGAACGGGACCTTGAACTTCCATTTGTCGATGTGGAACGCCTCGTCGGCCGGTGTCAAGACCTCGGACTCGTCGATGTAGTCGACTCCAAGCGTCTCCAGAACCTGCGCCTCGACAAAGTGGCCGATTCTCGCCTTCGCCATCACCGGAATCGATACGGTGGCGACGATCTCCTCGATCCTGGTGGGGTCGGCCATCCGTGCCACACCGCCGTCGCGTCTGATGTCCGCCGGAACTCGCTCCAGCGCCATGACGGAGACCGCGCCTGCCTCCTCGGCAATCTTTGCTTGCTCGGCGTTGGTGACATCCATGATCACCCCACCCTTGAGCATTTCGGCGAGCCCACGCTTGACGCGCTCGGTGCCCTGATCCACTTCGACTCCTTCTTTGGTGACCCGATTGTACCGAGATACCGACGTCTGCAGCGATGAAACAGAGTCATCAAACCCTACGACCACATCATGTTCCGGAAGACGCCGCCTCGTATGCGGCCAGGTACCCGCTGAGCACGGCCTCTCGCCCAAAACGCCGCGAACGTTCTACACCCGCAACCGACATTGCCGAACGACGATCACTCGATTCGAGGATCGCCGCGATTTCCGAAGCCAAGCCGGTCGAGTCCCCGACGGCGACGTACGCCGCAGCCTCACCGGCGACCGACCGGAACGCGGCCAGGTCGCTCGCCACCACCGCACATCCCGAGGCAAGCCCTTCCAGCACCACAATCCCGAAACTCTCCCCACCCGTGTTGGGAGCTGCGAGCACCGCGGCCTGCCCGAGTTCGGCGCGCTTGTCCTCTTCGGAGACTCGCCCCAGGAAAGAAACACCCTTGGGGCCGTCGGCGCGGTCCACCCCAATCACGTGCAGCGTTACCTCGGGGTGCCCTTCACGAACCCGAGACCACGCCTCCAACAGCACATCGAGACCCTTACGGGAATCGTCGCGACCGATGAACACAACCCTTCCCTGAACCCGGTCCTGATCGGAGGAGTACGCATCCAGATCTACTCCATTGGGCACGATGATCGGCGAGGCCAACGAGCCGACGGCGTCCGCCGCCACTCCACTTACGGCCGTGGTCACCGCCAGCCGTCGCACCACGCGCCGCAGCAGCCAGGCTCCGCCTCGATACAAGCCGCGGGTCATACGACCCGGATCGGCATGAAAGGTCCCCACCTTCGGGGGGGTATCGGCGAGCACCGCTCCCAAGGACACCAGGGGCATAAACGGCTCGTGGATATGGACCACGTCGGCATCGTCCACCGCAGCCGCGACTCGCTTCACGACCATCGGATTCAACGAGATGGGAACGCGTGATCGATTGGCACGGACCGATACGAACCCGCCGACATGCCTCGTCCCCTCCGGGCCACCGGAGCCCGCGGCAACGGCCCACGCCGCATGTCCGGATTCCCGCAGCCACCCGACTATCCGAGCGACCTGATCCTGAACGCCGCCGTGAGCCTCGAAGGCGTACGGGCATACGACGGCTACCTTCACGATCGATCACTCGGCCAGTTGGGGCCGACAAGGTGCCACTGCTCCGGGGCCTTACGGATGATTTCTTCCAGGACATTGGCAAGCGCCTGAGTGGTCGCCTTGATCCGTTGGTCGGCGTCGCCTCCGCCACCGATCTCCAGAGGCGGCCTCA
>JAZGCP010000020.1:0-5099 GCA_036477035.1 Acidimicrobiia bacterium
CCGGGCACGTCGGCCAGGAAGATCAGCGGGATGTTGAAGGCATCGCACAGCCAGATGAATCTGGCCGCCTTGTCGGCCGAATCGACGAACAGGACACCGCCCAGCTTGTCCGGTTGGGAGGCCACCACCCCCACCGGACGACCGCCGAGCCGCGCCAGGGAGGTGATCACCTCCGGGGCGAAGAGCTCCTTTACCTCGAGCAGACTGTCGTGGTCGAAGACGCCCCGCATGAAGTCGTGCATGTCGTAGCCCTGGTGGCTGTCATCGGGAAGCATCCCGGCGAGGTCGACGTCGTCGGCGTCCTCGAATTCATAGAGGGGGACCTCTGCCTCGTAGTCGGCGGGGAAGTATGAAAAGTAGGCACGGGCCCAGGCGATCGCTTCGTCATCGCTCTGCACCAGGACGTCGCCACATCCCGAGACCGTGCAGTGCATTCGGGCGCCGCCCATTTCTTCGAGGGTGGTCTCCTCGCCGACCACCATCTGAGCCATACGAGGCGATCCGAGGTACATCGAGGCCCGACCTTCGACCATGATCACCACATCGCAGAAGGACGGTATGTAGGCGCCACCGGCTGCGCTCGGACCGAACAGACAGCAAATCTGGGGAACCCGGCCCGACAGTCGGATCTGATTCCAGAAGATCCTTCCGGCGCCGCGCCTGCCGGGAAACAGCTGGACCTGGTCGGTGATCCGTGCTCCCGCCGAGTCGACGAGATAGAAGACGGGCAGCCGCTCGTCATAGGCGGCTTCGAGAGCTCTGATGATCTTTTCGACCGTACGAGCGCCCCAGGAGCCGGCCTTTACCGTCGGATCGTTGGCGATGACCATCACCGGGCGCCCATCGACCACTCCCCTGCCGGTCACGACCGCATCTGCGCCCAACTGCTCATCGGCGAGTGCATTGGCCAGCAGGGCGTCCTCAACGAAAGACCCCGGGTCGCACAAAAGCTCCACCCGATCCCGAACGAACATCTTGCCCCGTTCGATCAGACGCTCCCGGTACTTCTCCGGGCCGCCCAAACGAGCGCGCTCTGACTCAGTCCGAAAGCGGGCTTCGTCAGTCACGTGGAATCCTCTTGGTCCGAGTTCTGAGGACCAAGCGTATCGGCGAACCGAGAAACTCGTACTCCGAACGCAACCTGCCCTCCAGGAATCGGAGGTAGTCGGGCCCAATCTCGCCCCCTCGCACAAAAAGCACGATCGTCGGCGGCTCCGTACCGGCCTGCACCGAATAGAGGATCTTGGGCCTGCGGCCCTTGCGCACCGGCGGAGGGTGGGCCTCCTGGAGAGTGCGGATGAAGCGGTTCAATTCGGGTGTGCGGATCCGGGTGCGGCGTGCCTCCAATACTGCTTGCACCGCCGGGCCGATCCGCTTGATGCGGGCCCCGGTGAGGGCCGACATCCGCAGGACGGGCGCCCACGAGATGAAGGCGAGCCGGTCGCCGACGCCGTCCTCCACCCACCACTTCTCTTCGTCTTCGGCGATGTCCCACTTGTTGAGGATCACCACCACTCCGGCGCCGGCACCCCGGATCTCTTCGGCGAGACGTTGTTCCTGGTGGGTGACGCCCTCGGTGGCATCGATCACGAAGAGAACCACATCTGCCTGTTCGAGCGCCTGCTTGGCACGGATGACCGAGTAGAACTCGGTCTCCTCATTCACCCGGGTCCGACGCCTGATGCCGGCGGTGTCGTACATGGTGACCGAGAGCCCGTCGAGGTCTACGACGGCATCGATCGGGTCGCGTGTGGTCCCCGGTACCGGGCTGACCAGCACGCGTTCTGATCCGAGGAGTTTGTTGAGCAGGGTCGACTTGCCTACGTTGGGCCGCCCGATGATCGCCAGCGTGGGACGGTCGGGTTCCTCCGGGGCGACCTCAGCCTCCGGCGGCAGCGCGGCGACGATCTCATCGAGCAGATCGCCCACGTTACGTCCTTGGAGAGCACTGATCGGCTTCGGTTCCCCTAATCCGAGGCTCCACAGGTGATCCAGGTCGGCCTCTGCGGCCGGTCCGTCCGCCTTGTTGGCCACCAGCAGGTGGGGCAACCCCGAAGCTTGAACCAGGCGCGCCATGGCGCGGTCGTCTTCGGTGAACACGGTGGCGGCGTCGGCGATGAAGACGATCATGTCCGCACCCCGGAGGGCGGCCTCCGCCTGGCTTCGAATGCCCTCCGTCAGTTGATCTCCGCCGACCTCCCAGCCGCCGGTGTCGACGATGAAGAAGTCGCGTCCGCTCCATTCGGCTTGAAATTCGCGTCGGTCGCGGGTGACACCGGGCTTCTCCTCGACGACCGCGGCGCGGCGCCCCAGGACTCGGTTGACAAAGGTGGATTTGCCCACGTTGGGGCGTCCCACGATCGCGACGACCGGGAGCCGGTTCATGACTGGACGCCCCCAGTCGGGCGGGGTGGCTGCACGATGGTGAGGATAGGGTCCAGCACGGGACTGGTCTCTACCATGGTCGTCGTGGTGGACACCGTTGTTTTGGCGGCGCCGCGTGGCTTCTGCGCAGGCGTGGAGATGGCGATCAAGGCGTTGACATGGATGGTGCGCGTCTTCCCGGCGCCGGTCTACTGCTACCACGAAATCGTGCACAACGCGTCGGTAGTCACGGCGTTTGAGCGGGCCGGGGTCGTGTTCGTGGACTCGATCGATGAGGTGCCCTCCGGAGCACCCGTGATGCTGTCGGCGCATGGGTCGGCGCCCCAGGTTGTCGCCGCCGCCCTCGAACGCGGCGGAGTCATGGTGGACGCGGTGTGCCCCCTGGTGACCAAGGTGCACCACGAGGTCAAGCGCCGGGCAGCCGACGGGTTCGACATCATCTACGTCGGCCACCACGGCCACGATGAGGCGGTCGGGACGATGGCTGAAGCTCCCGAGGCGGTCTCGCTGGTAGACCCCAAGGAAGGTCTCGACCCCTTCAAGCCGCGTGACTCGGGGCGAGTTGCTTTGGTGGCCCAGACGACCTTGGGGCTGTTCGAATGGGAGTCGGTGCTCGAAGATGCCCGCAACCGCTTCCCCGACCTGTGGACGGCCCGTCGCAGTGATCTGTGTTACGCCACCACCAATCGACAGGCGGCAGTCCAAGCGCTGGCCGAGCGTTGCGACATCGTTCTGGTCGTGGGCTCCGAGAACTCGTCCAACACTCAGGCGCTGGTGCGGGTGTCACAGGAGAGAGGGACTCCTTCGTATCGGGTCGATGGGCCGGGGGCGGTGGACCCGGCCTGGTTTGCAGATGCGACGACCGTGGGGGTGACTGCCGGAGCATCGGCTCCCGAACAATCGGTGCGGGCCGTGGTCGCGGCGGTTGGAGCCGCAGAATCGGAAGTGATGAGAGCCACGACCGAGGATGAGTACTTTCCCCTTCCGCCCAGTCTGCGAGCGCTTCTCGGAGCGTTACAGGCGGCCGTCGAGGCCGGATATTCGGCCCGACACCCGGGGAGGTCGGGCCTGCTCGAAGACGACCGCTCCTGGGGAGCCGCCGAAGCGCTGGACATGCTCTCCTGAAGAAGTCATGAGTCCGGAGTCGTGAGTCCAGACTCCAGACTCCAGACTTCTTTACGCTTTGCCTACCAGGTCGAGGATCTGCTTTACGGTTTGGGCGACGGTCAATGAGCTGGTGTCGATGGTGACCGCGTCGTCGGCGGGTCTGAGCGGCGAGGTGATGCGAGTCGAGTCGGCGGTGTCGCGCCGTTCCATGTCGGTGCGAAGTTGTTCGACGCTGGCACCAGACACCTCGGCATCCCCGGAGCGCCGGGCGACACGGGTGGCGGCATCAGCAGTCAGGAACACCTTGACCTCGGCGTTCGGAAACACCACGGTTCCGATGTCTCGGCCTTCGACCACCGCCGATCCGCCCTCATCGGCAACCCATTGCCGTTGCATGTCCACGATGAGGCTCCGCACCAGGGGATGAGCGGCCACGGTGCTCACGGATGCCGTCACCTGGGGGCTTCGCAGGCTGTCGGAGATATCGCGGCCGTCGAGCCACAACACCCCGTCCACGACTGCGAGGTCGGCACCACCGAGAGCATCGAGCACGGCCGACTCATCGGAGGGGTCGGCCTGGCCTTGGAGGGCAGCGTACGTCGCAGCCCGGTAGTACGACCCGGTGTCCAGATAAGAGACGCCGAGAGCTGCGGCCAAGGCGCGCGACACCGTGCTCTTGCCTACCCCGCTCGGTCCGTCGATTGCTATGACCACATGCCCTCCAGCACTTCGCCAAAACCGGGCCACGATACGTCTGCCGCGCCAAATCCGGCGACGGAGACCGGAGCGCCGCGCACGAGCGCCGCGACCGCCGCCGCCATCGCGACCCGGTGATCGCCGGCGGCATCCAAGAGGCCGGCGCCAAGCGATGACCGGGTTGGTACCACCGTAAAGCCGTCGGTTTGGTCTACGGCCTCGGCTCCGGCCAGGCGTGCAAGTTCGACGCTGGAACTGATCCGATCGGACTCCTTGAACCGCAGCTCGCCGGCATCGGTGACCGTGGTGCGGCCTTCGGCTGCGGCAGCGACAACGGCGAGCAGAGGGAGCTCATCGAGGGAGCGCACGGTGAGGTCTCCAGACACATCGATGCCGTTGAGTGTGTCGCCCTCCACAGTGACCGTTCCGACGGGGTCGCCCAGCACCGGATCGGTGCCCTCCAGCGTCACTCCGGCCCCCATTGCCTCGAGGACTTCGAGGAATCCGGTGCGTCCCGGGTTCAGCGACACGTTCGGGGTGACGATGCGAGATCCCGGGAGCACGGCGGCAGCCGCCCACAGGAACGCGGCAGAGGAAGGATCGCCCGGCAACGTGATCTCGAAAGGTGGAACCGGCCCCGGGATCACGACAAATGTGGTGGCAGATTCGACTCGTCCCAAGCCGAGATGAACCAGCCAGCGTTCGGTGTGATCTCTGAACCCGGGAGGCGAGTCGACCGTGGTGGCTCCGCGGGCGGTGAGGGCCGCCAGTGCCACGGCCGTTCTGACCTGGGCGCTGGCCATGGGCACGGACACCTCCGCCCCTTCCAATGGAGTACCGGTGACGTTGATCGGAGCCGTTCCTGCGTCGGTCACGGAGATGTCGGCCCCGAGCACAGCAAGGGGTTCGAC
>JAZGCP010000200.1:0-7620 GCA_036477035.1 Acidimicrobiia bacterium
TCGGGGATCGGGTGAGTGATGCAGGAATCCGCTTCTCGGTCGCCGGTGAGAATTTGGCGCTTGCCGCCACCGTCACGGAGGTACACGAGGGACTGATGGACAGCCCGGGACACCGGGCGAACATCGAAGCCGATTTCTACGATTCGATCGGAATCGCCGTTGTACGGGGACCGCTCGGTTTGATGGTGGTGCAGGTGTTCACGGGCTGACTCTGCCTGAAATGAGCGAGGCGACCGCTTCGGGAACGGCACCGAATTCGGTCCAATCGGTGACCACCACGCCGACTCGAGAGCGACTCATCTTTTCAGCCAGCGATTCGCGGGCTGTGACGAACACAACCGGGTCGGTGGTACGACTCATGCGGGTGATGCGGCGAACCACCCTCGGATTGATCGTCGGTCCGAACCCCACGCTGGTTCCGATACTGTCGAAGAATTCCGCGACACGAGCCTCGTCGAGAGCACGTGCGATCACCAGGCTCGATACGCCGGCATCGGCCAGCCCGATGAGGCGGTAGTGGGCGTGAAGATGGGCGATCGCATCGGGGCCGTCGGGCGCGATCTCGAGAGCAGACGAACGATCCCGACCCTCCCACGAGAGGAGAGCCGGGATCAGATCGATTACAACAAGCCTCACTCCGCTGGTGGCGGAGGGGGTGGGTCGTTGTCGGAGGGGGCCGACTCGTCGCTGCCTCCGGACTTGCCCTTCCTGAAGTAGTAGAGAGCACCCAGCAGAATCGCGGCGATGACGCCGTACGCCCACACGGGGAACCCGTCGCTGCTGCTGCCGCCGCTCGCCGGAGTACCCACCGGATCGGACTCAGCCTGAATATCGAGGGTTCCTCCGAGCACCGGAATCTCCCAGAACAGCGTGTTGCCATCCTGCCGATCGGCGTTGTGGCTGAGGATCGAACCCGGCATCGTGAAGTAGACATTCGCCGAGATGGCGTCCTCGAGCAGTCCGGGGTCAAACCCCTCAGTGTCGCCCCCGCCAAGTGAATCATCGGCAGAAGCGCTGCCGATGACGGTGACGAGGTCGTCGCTTACGGTGATCTCGAGGTTGGAGAGCAGCGAATCGTCGCTGTCCAGCAACTGTTGTTCGGCGTCCGTGATGTCGGCAACGTCTATTTCGACGATGTAAAAGGTGAGGTCGCCGCGGCGCTCCTCCCTGGTTCGGGCTCCCGGAGTCGCCGCAAGTTCGTTGCCGTCGAGCGGGTTCTCGCCCTGAAAGATGGTTTCGGCGGCCTCGTCGTCGACCCCGATCTCTACGACGATCGATCCCGAACCGTCGGCATTGATGACGACTCCGAAATTCGTTTCGAGCTTGCAGGCCGTGGCGACGAGGGCCAGCAGCGAGGCAAGGACGATCAGTCGGCGCATTGGGTCCCTCTCCGGTCGGTTGGGCGCATGATGGTACTCAGAGGGCGCGCCGGATAGGGGCGGACTTGGCGGCCCAGGGTTCGCCATCCTCCGATTGGCGGACACTCCTTAGGGAGCCGGATGCTGCATATCCTGGGGCTATGGATGATCGGCGCCGTCTGCCGCTGTTGCTGGCGGTCACCTCGAATCTCATGGATCACGGTCCGTTCGAGTCCGCAGCCTCTCGCGCCGGCTACCGCTTCGAGGGGGTTGGACCGGCGGCGGTCGCTGAGGTGGAGCCGTTGGTCGCGTTCGTCGATCTCGAGGCGACAGGAGCCGATGATGCGATTGTCGATCTGGCGGGACGGGGAGTGCGAGTGATCGCGTACGGACCCCATGTGGACGACATTGCCCTGGTGCGAGCCCGATCTCTCGGAGCCCTTGTTGCCGAGCCTCGGAGCCGGGTTCTCAGGGATCCCGCGGCGTACCTACCTCCGCTGATCTAACGGTTCCGCGAATGGCCGCCGCCAGGATGCCGATGAGTACCAGTGTCACCCCGAACCATTGATTGACCGACATTCGTTCATCGAAGATGATGCCCGCCCAGACAATGGTCGCTGCCGGTTGGAGCAGAAGCATGAGCGATGTCTCCAGGGCGGGGAGGCGTGGCAGGGCCCTCGCGATCAGCAGCCAGCCTCCGGTGTGGACCAGCAGGGCGAGTGCGATCAGCCAGGCGTGGGACGGCCATTGCGGTGTCAATGAGAATCCGGGGTCGAGCCAACCACCGACGACGAACGCTGCCGTGATCCCGATGGTCACATCGAGGAGCGGACCGGCGGTGGGGACACCTTCGGCATTCGCCCTCCGGAACAGCAGCAAGAACACTGCGTAGAAGACGCCGGCACCGAGGGCCAGGGCTGCTCCCAGCGCGGGGTTGTCTCCGAAGGCGTCGTCCGATCCGGCTCCGCCGATCAAGGCGACGCCGGCGAGTACCAGCGGTACGACGACGAATGCCGTGCCGGTCGGTCGTTCCCTGAAAATTACCCAGGCTGCCGCGCCCACCCACAACACCTGAGTGTTGGCGACGACGGTCGACAGGCCGGCTCCGACCAGTCCGATCGAGGTGTGCCACAGCGCTACGTCCGCTGCGAGGAATAGCCCGGAGGTCAACGCCATGAGCCGGAGCCGGGCAGATCGTTCATCACCTGCGACTCGGTTGAGGAGGAAAAGGAGGGGGAGTGCATAGACCGCCCTGAACAAGCCTGCGGTGGCCGGAGCGACGTCGGCAAGGCGCACGAAGATCGCCGAAAAGGAGATGGCGATGATGCCGACGAGAGCGATGATGCGAGTCACGGTCGCCGAACGTTAGGGGGGTGCCGCCAGTCGTCGATCCTTCTGCCGGTTTACGTTCGGTAGCGGCGTGCGTCCCCGTCTGCGTCTGCTCCGATGCGCCGCTCCCCGAGGTTTGTCATATTTGGCGTGACCACTATCAGTAGTGGAGCTGGGCGCTAAGGGTGCTATGAACGATCGGATTCGGTCGACCCGCCTATCAGCGGTTCCTGACCCTCGTGACTGCGATGACGCTCCTGGGCGCTCTCGGCGGTGGTCTGGATATCCTGACGGGGCAGCCTCTGCTGCGGGAGTCGGGGGCGTCGGGATTCAGGTCGGTGCTCGCCGGACCGATCGTGTCGGCGGCGACCCGCCCCTGATCAAAGGTCTGCGACGCCGATACTCTTGGTCTTGACCATCGTTCAGGAGCCGCTTTGGATTTCTCTCTTTCTGCCGAGCATGAAGCCTTCCGCCGCGTCGTGCGCGAGTTCGCGGAAGCAGAGATCGCACCCAATTCCGAGGAGTGGGATCGAACCCATGAGTTCCCGACTGCAACGGTTCTGGCGATGGGCGATCTTGGCCTGTTCGGCCTGATCTTTCCGGAGGAGTACGGAGGAGCCGGTGCCGACTTCCTGACGCTGTGCATCGCCATCGAGGAGGTCGCCAGAGTCGACAGCTCGCTCGCCATCACGCTCGAAGCGGGGGTGGGTCTGGGAGCGAATCCGATATTTCGGTACGGGTCCGCCACGCAGAAGAAACGCTGGTTGCCGGACCTTGTCGCCGGACGACAGTTGGCCGGGTTCGGTCTGACCGAGCCGGAGGCGGGGAGCGATGCCGGTGCGACCGCTACCCGAGCGGAACTGGACGGTGACGAGTGGGTGATCAACGGGACGAAAGTGTTCATCACCAACTCGGGAACCGAGATCACGTCATTGGTCTCGATCACGGCCCGCACCGGTCCCGAGGAGATCAGCACGATCATTGTTCCGGCCGGGGCGGAAGGCTTCGTCGTTGAACCCGGCTATCGGAAGATGGGTTGGCGTGCTTCCGACACCCATGGCCTCGTTTTCGAGGATTGCCGGGTCCCGGCCGACAATCTGCTCGGCGAACGTGGTCGAGGCCTCCATCAGTTTCTCGAGATCCTCGACGAGGGCCGGATCGCGGTGGCGGCGATGTCGGTAGGTGTGGCTCAGGGGTGCCTCGACTACAGCCTCGCCCACGCCAAGGAACGCCGGCAGTTCGGCCGGCCGATCGGCGCCAATCAAGCGATCGCGTTCAAAATTGCCGACATGCAAGTCGCCATCGACGCCGCCCGCCTCCTGGCGTATCGGGCGGCATGGATGAGAGATCAGGGACGGGATTTTCGCCAGGCTGCAGCCACGGCGAAGCTGTTCGCATCGGAGGCAGCTGTCGATGCCACCCGACAGGCGACCCAGATCTTCGGCGGGTACGGCTTCATGGACATGTCGCCGGTGTCGCGGTTCTATCGCGACGCCAAGGTGCTCGAAATCGGTGAGGGCACCAGTGAAGTCCAGCGCATGGTTATTGCCCGCTCGCTGGGCTTGTAGAGAAGGTCGGTCGCTGGGCGAGCGATTGGCGATTGGCGATTAGCTCAGGGTCGCGTCGCAGGGCATCGGGTCGGAGGTGCCCCCCCACCAACTCGCTTCGCGAGTTGACTCCCCCTCGAGGGGGGAGTGATATTCCTACGCCCTCACGACTCGATAGATCGTTCCGTTGGAGTCGACTACGAGCATTTCCCCGTTGCCATCGACCCCGAAGGAAGCGACCTGTCCGGCGCCGGCCAGCATGGTCGTCCAATCCCGCTCATCGGTAGCCTGGCCGTCTACGTACTTGAACGATCGGATCATGCCGTTGCACCAGTCGGCGTAGAAATAGTGCCCGACCAGTTCGGGTAGCGCGGTGCCGCGGTAGACATAGCCACCGGTGACCGAGCAAGTACCGGCCTCGTGGGTGTATGCGATTGTCGGTTCTTCCCACCCGGTCATGTCGCAGCCGTCGGAGGGCTGGTAGCAGTCGACTCCCTCAAAGTTGGGCCAGCCGAAGTCGAGACCGGCGGTGTCGATAGAGGCGACGTTTATCTCTTCCCAGTTCGCCTGGCCCACATCTCCGATGTACACCAGCCTTGTTTCGTGATCGATCGAGTAACGCCACGGGTTGCGTAGCCCGTACGCCCAGATCTCGTCGCGGCCGTCATCTGTGCCGGCAAAGGGGTTTCCCACCGGAATGGCGTACGGATCGCCGTTATCGATGTCGAGCCGCAGCAGATTCCCCTGCAGGCTCGAGAGATCCTGGCTGGAGTCATCGCCCAGACCGCCATCTCCCAGCGAGGCCCACAGGTACCCGTCGGGTCCGAATTGGAGCATGCCGGCGCGGTGGCGGATGCCCTCCTGATCGACTTCGAACAGGATCGATTCGGTAGACCGATTAGCGACGCCCGCCCCGATGCCGGAGGTGGTGAATTCGCTCAGTCGAGAGTCCAGCTCGGCGTCGGTGTAGTACAGAAACAGTCGACCGTTGGAGGCGTAGTCGGGATGGAAGGCCAACCCGAGCAGGCCGTTCTCGATGCCGCCCGAGCCCACTCGGTCCGTCAGGTCTAGGAACGGTTCCGAACGCAACCCGGCGCTGTCGATCACGACCATTCGTCCCTGTCGCTCGAGGACGAAAATGCGATCGTCGCCGGGGATGCTGCCGGCAAACACCGGGAAGGGGATTCCGGTAGCAACCTGTTCCAGTCTGATCTGGAGGGCATCGATGTCACCGCCGGTGGGAGTGGTCACATCCGTCGCCGCGGTCGTCACCGTCGTCGAACTGGCGTTGGGGTCGGCGATGGTGGTGTCGGTGGAAAGGGTGGTGGTGGCGGCTGCGGTCGTCGTGGTTGCGGCGCCGGCGACGGTTTGCGGAGCGAAGGGGTTTTCCACCAGGAGCAGGAAGCTCACCATCCCGCCGAGGGCGACGACGATGAGCAGCATTAGGGGAAGGTTGGGCCCGCGCAATAGAGCCCCTTTGTTACCGCCTGCATCGGGCCGGTAAGCCTTGCCCTCCCAGGGATCTTTAGTACTCATTGAGGTCCTCAGTCTGCCATCTGGCTCGACGCCGCGAATCCAGCCGGAGAGAAACTAGTGGTCGGCCTGCTCCCTCGGTGGTGTAACGATCGACTCGCCGTCATTTCTTGGAAGCAGTGGCCCACTGCAAGGTTGGTCGACGACACCGGCCGGGTAGTTCCTCGGTGGGTCGAGCAGCCACTGCTACCGTCGGCGGACCGTGACATTTCTTCCGGGTCGATTCGATCTGCGGCGGTTCTGGCTCTCCACGTTGATGATTGGCTTGCTGGTGGGCGGCCTATTTGTGGTCACCGGTCAGCCCCACGCCGGGGCCGATGTGGTCGGCGATTGCGTGGCCGGCGAGTACTTCGACGGCGCCAGCACCTGCCTGCCGTGTCCGGCGGGCCAGTATCAGCCTCTTGCCGCACAGGCGTCGTGTAATCAGGCCGATCCGGGCAACTTCGCGTCCGGACTCGGTAACACCGGCCAGACGGCGTGTTCGCCGGGCACGTTCCAGGGAGGCTCCGGTGCGACCGGGTGTGTCGCGGCCGGTCCCGGTCACTTTGTAGCCGGTTCGGGCAGTACCGGCCAGACGGCGTGTTCGCCGGGCACGTTCCAGGGAGGCTCCGGTGCGACCGGGTGTGATGGCGCCGGTCCCGGCCACTTTGCGGCTGGATTCGGCAATGCAGCCCAGACGGCGTGCGCCCCCGGAACCTACGAACCGTCGGCGGGTTCGGCCGGGTGTCGGGACGCAAGTCCCGGTTACTTTGTGTCCGGGGCCGGAAGCACCTTTCGACGAGGCTGCGGTCCGGGGCGGTATCAGCCGGGGGCCGGCGCCGCCTTCTGTCGTTCTACCGATCCGGGCCACTTCTCGACCGGTGCAGCCAATGCGCGCCAGACGCCTTGCTCGCCGGGTTCTTACCAACCTGAACAATCGGCGACGTCCTGCTTCGATGCGGATCCGGGGATGTACGTCGCCGAGTCGGGAAGTTCCGATCAGGTCACTTGTGACCCGGGCACCTTTCAGCCGGACGGCGGCCAAGCGGAGTGTCTCGCGACAGATCCGGGCAGCTTTGTTGCTGGGGCCGGTGCGGTTGCTCAGCAGGAATGTTCCGCCGGAGCCTTCCAGGTCGAATCCGGTGCCACCGCGTGCGATCCCGCTTCGCCCGGCTACTTCGTCTCCAACCGCGGCGCCGCCGTCGCCACGGCGTGCCTTCCCGGCTCGTATCAGCCCGGTTGGGGTTTTACGACCTGTCTGCCGGCGGACCCGGGCCATCAGGTGATGGCCGCCGCCTCACCCAACCAGACCGCGTGCGACCTCGGCTTCTACCAACCATCGGCCGGCCAATCCGATTGCCGATCGGCGCGCGCCGGCTGGTTCGTCCCCGCGGTCGCTTCGATCGCAGCAACTCCGTGCCCGGCCGGCACCTTCCAGCCCGACGGCGGTAGGGCCGACTGCAACGATGCCTGGCAGGGAAGATTCGTGCCGGATACGGCAGCGACGGCGCAGCAGAAGTGCTCGCCCGGCAGCTACCAGCCCGAAGCTGCGTCTGTCACGTGCCTGATTCCTGAAGAGGGCTCTGTTGCGCCGGTGGCAGGTGCGATCCGGGTGCTCGCCTGTCCGCAGCATTTCACCTCGAACGAGGACTTCACGATCTGTTTCGAGATAAGACGGCTCGGCACCTTCATGTGGGCTCTATTTGGGTTCCTCGGCATCGGCCTGGCGATCGCGGCAGCCAACAAGGCGAAGACGGATACCGGCGGTTGGGACGACGCTCCATGGCGGCGCTGAGCGACTGGGGACTGGATCCCGACATAGCGTTCCTCAACCACGGCTCATTCGGCGCGTCCCCGGTGAAGGTGCTTGCCGA
>JAZGCP010000201.1:0-3984 GCA_036477035.1 Acidimicrobiia bacterium
CTCAAATGGATCCCGATAGAGCGTCACCCGGTGTGGGTCGATGACGAATACTTCGATCTCACGTACCACGTTCGGCATGTTGCGTCACCTCATCCCGGGTCGATGGAGCAGATGCGGGAAATGAGCGGTCGCTTCCTGAGCCAGCGCCTGGACCGGGCTCGCCCCATGTGGGAGATGCTGGTCATCGAGGGGTTGGAGGACGGCTGTTTTGCCCTCGTCACCAAGGTCCATCACTGCATGATCGATGGGATCGGTGGCGTCGATCTGCTCAAAGTGTTGCTGGCGCCGACGCCGACGACCGAGATCGGCGACCCCGGTGAGTTCGAACCTCGGCCCATCCCGGCTGCAGCAGATCTCTTGATCGATGAGGCGGTCAGGTTCCTGCAGTTCCCCCCGGAGGCCGCCAAGAACGTGCGTAGGGCCAGAGACACCAAAGAGTTTGGCGACCTTGTGCGACATCGGCTGCGGGCGATGACGGAATCGGCCCGATCAGGCTGGTTCGTGAATGCCTCCGAGACGCCGCTCAACCGCAAGATCGGCCCCAATCGCCGCATTGCTCATCTCACGACGAACCTGGATGTCGTAAAGGCCGTCAAGAACGGTCTCGGCGGCACAGTAAATGACGTTGTGATTGCAGCCGTGGCGGGCGCCGTCCGGTCATTCCTCATCGAAGACCGAGATTTCGACGTGGCCGGTCTCGATTTCCGAGCGATGGTTCCGGTGTCGATCCGGGATGAGGAGGGGGTGGGGGAACTCGGAAATCAGATCACGATGTGGCTGCTCGGTTTGCCGCTGGGGGAGTCGGATCCGGCCGAGCGGTATCGAGCGGTCGTGGCCGCTACTGCCCACCGCAAGGAGACAGATCAAGCCCTAGGCGCGGCGATGCTCACCCAGAGCGCTTCGTTTACCCCTTCGACGGTGCTCTCGGTCGCAGCACGAGTGGCTGCTGCGACGGCTCGGCCGTTCAACCTCACCGTGACGAATGTGCCCGGACCACAGGTGCCGCTCTACATGCTCGAATCGCGGCTCCAGAGGATTTTCCCGATGGTGCCGCTGTGGGTGAACCATGGCCTCGGGGTCGCACTGTTCTCCTATGACGGGATGCTCAATTGGGGCTTTGCGGCCGATTGGGACACGGTGCCGGACCTCGACGTGTTCGTAACCCGGATGGAAGCCGCCCTCGATGAACTGCACGACGCGGCGACGTGAGTAGACGCTTGACGGTTGCCGGGGCAGTCGTCGGTGTGCTCTTCATCGCCTGCAACCCGGGGGCACGCGAAGCCGAGCCGTTCCAGGGCAACTGGCAATCCGAAGCGTGGGGCACGTACCTCTCGGTCAACGGCGGGTCGATCGAGATCTTCGAGTTCAGCGCGGTACATTGCTTCTCCGTGGCGAGCGGCGGGGCCCGCGGGGTCGGAGAAGTACTTTCCATGGAGGGTGAGGCTCTGATTCTTGCGGATGCAGGCCGGACCGTTCGATTCGAGCGAACCAGATTTCTTCCCGAAGAGTGCATCGCCCCGGTTGCCGACGATCCGCTGACGACTTTCCAGGTGCTGGCTGCAACCTTCGAAGAGCACTACCTGCCGGGCGTCGACGCCGCATGGGCCGAGCGGGTCGAGGCGTCTCGTCCCCCGGTCGATGCTTCGAACGACTCTCTGTTCGATGCGTTGACCTTGTTGCTGGCGCCGCTCGATCGAGCCGACGTTCGGCTGTCGGCAGATGGGGAGGTCTGGGCTGCGGCCCGGGCTTCTCCGATCGACTTCCCGCAGGTCGAATCACTGGGCAGGGGCGGAATCCTGACCGGCTCATTCGGTGATGGGATCGCCTATGTGGCGTTCCGCAGGCTCGGGGAGTTCGCCGACGACACCGACGGCTCACAGCGGGCGGCGGCGGACGCCATCGACGCTGCAGTCGCCTCCGGCGACTCGGTGGTTCTAGATCTGCGGGGTAGCGACGGGGGAGCTATAGATCACGCGATGCTGATTGCCAGCAGATTCCTGCCTGCCGAAGGTCTGATCGCCCGCCTGGCCGCACGCGGCGCTGGCGGATTCGTGCCCGCCGGCGAGGTGACGGTGCGACCGCTTCCGACCGGAACCTTCGGGGGCACAACGGCGGTGCTGGTGGGACCGGGCACGATCGGTGTAGCCGAACTCCTCGCCGCCGCTCTGCAGGGTGCAGACGGCGTCACGATCGTTGGTCGGCGCACCGCGGGATCGGCCGGACCGGCGATGGTGCGCTTCCTCCCCAACGGCTGGTCGGTTGGGCTTCCGAATCTCGAGGTGACTCTGTCCGACGGCACGGATCTGGCGGATGGCGTCCAGCCCGATGTGCTGGCCGAGGATGCGTTGGCAACTGCCCTCGAGATTCTCGGCGAATAGTCCCCAGTTACCAGTCACCATTCAGACGAGCCAATCGCCAGTCGCTGGTTGTGTTGTCAGCAAGAATCGCTTCGCTCGGCGGGCGATCTGGGGCGGGGCGATCGCCTCGCTGGGCTCGGCGGGCAATCTTCATCGGGCGTCGGGCGTCGGGCGTCGGGCATCGGGCGTCGGGCTTCCTGCTACTCCCAGTCAGCATCTCCGATGGCGATGATGTAACCCTCGAGGGTGCCGACGACGATCACGCCGTTCGAGGCAACCGCGGGTGACGAGAGGATCGAATGGCCGGTCACGGGTCCCCATCCGCAGAAACCCGCTTCCTCGAAATCCTGGGGGAAGGCTCCGGTACCTTCGGCTTCGCCGAGATAGATCTTCCAAGCCACCGTTCGGGTCTGAAGATCGACCGCGTAGAGGCCGCCGTCGTGTCGAGCGAGATATGCCAAGACGGTGCTCTCGCTGTTGTTGACAACCGGTGAGGGCCAATGTGGGAAGCACTGTTCTCCGGTATCGGCCGCCCAGAGCGTGTCACCGGTGTTCAGGTCGATGACGACGAGCTGGTTCGAGTAGCCCTCACCGAAAACGATGTAATCACCGGCGATGGCCGGTGAGGAGCGGACGTTGGCCCACCCCTGGTTCTTGATGCTCGCCTTGTCTTGTGAGGCCCAGAGTTCCTCGCCGGTCTCTTTGTCGAGTGCACGGAGTCCGGGTTCCGCCGCTTGGCCATCGCGCACCACAGAGATGATGAGCATCGTGTCGGTGACTGTTGGTGCCGCAGACACCCAGGCGGTCCCTCCATCCCGCGGTTCCAGGGTGACCTTCCAAGCCTGCTGTCCCGCCATGTTGATGGATGCCACCTCGCCCAGGTCGGTGGCGACATATATGTGCTCGGCGTCTGCCGATGCTCCGCCGCGAATGGTGCCCTCGACGCGCGGTTCCCGGTTCAACCACAGCTGTTCGCCATCTTCCAAGCGGTACGCCGTCACCACGCCGTTTCCATCGCCGATGATCACCATGTCGCCGATGATGAGGGGATCGCCGAACACTCCCACCTCGAGGTCGTCGGACCACAGCAGAGCACCGTCACGGGCGCTGAGGGCCCATATGCGTCCCTCGTCGCCCACTCCGATGACCACCCCACCTGCGACCGCGACACTGTTGACGTCGAGCTCGGTGTTGTAACGCCACCGCTGATCACCTGTCCGCAGATCCAGCGAGTAGATTCCGTCGCGCCGATCACCCGTGTATTGCAGCACTCCGGCGCTTCCGACGAAGATCGCCCCGTCGGCGACGACCGGATTGTTGCGCCAGCCCGAGATCCCGATCTCGGTGGACCAGAGGATCTCGGGATTCACGATTGGGAGCGTGCTGAGACACCCGGTTCGCTCCCCACCTCCTTGAAACATCGTCCACTCCTCGACCAGGTTGGGGCAGTCGAGTGGCACGTCGGTTAGTTCGGTGCCACCTTCCAGGGCCGATGGAGTCAGCAGTGTGGGGATCGTCGTCTCGTTGAGGACCCGTTCGCCGGCGACGACCCGGTCGACTTCACGGAACCCGAACCACCAGACGGAGATGGCGATAGCGGCGATGGCCACGATGAGGAGCACCCAAC
>JAZGCP010000202.1:0-3025 GCA_036477035.1 Acidimicrobiia bacterium
AGGCGGACATTGACAACCCGAAGTATCGGGAATCTGTCAACGGGGAGCGGAGGCCCGCTCCCTCATCGCATCACATATGCGCCCCCTGGAAGGAACTGGAGTTCCCCCCGTGAGCCGGACACCCTGACAATGGGCGATGATTCGCCTTGGAAGGGAGTCCGATGGAGGGACAACAGACACGACGGCCGAGACGCAAGTTCTCCGACGAGTTCAAACGGGATGCGGTGGAGATCGTCCGTAGTTCTGATAGGTCGATTGCTGAGGTGGCTCGCGAGTTGGGGATCTACGACTCTTCGTTGGGAAGCTGGGTCAGACAGGATCAGGTCAACCGGGGGGAACGGGATGGTGTGTCGAGCAACGACAAGGATCGCCTGTCGGAGCTCGAACGGGAGAACGCCCGGTTGCGGATGGAGCGTGAACTCTTAAAGCGAGCTGTGGCCTTCTGGGTGAAGGAGTCGGACGAGTGATGCTCTACCGCTTTGTCGACCAGCAGAAGGCCGCAGCGTTCCCGGTGGAGTGCATATGTCAGGTTGCTGGAGTGTCGACGTCGGCGTATTACCACTGGAAACAGCACCGTGACGGGATCTCCACTATTGGGGAGCTCGCCGAGCGGCGGCTGGTCAAAGAGATCGAAGACATCTGGGAGGAATCCGACGGCACCTACGGGTCGCCTCGAGTGACCATCGAGCTCGGCAAACGGGGGTGGGTGGTCAACCACAAACGAGTGGAGCGTCTGATGCGGATCCACGACATTGTCGGATACACCCCGAAGAAGCGTCGGGTCACGACCATCGGCCACGGTGGGCATCGAATCCTGGACCGGGTCCGGCGGGACTTCTGTCCCGAAGAGCTCGATGTGACCTGGTGTGGCGACATCTCCTACATCAACACCTGGGAAGGGTTCCTCTATCTCTCCTTCGTCGAAGACCTCGCCTCGCGGCGCATCCTGGGGGTGTCGATGGCGTCACATATGCGTGCCACCCTGGTGGGTGACGCCCTCAGCGAAGCGGTCGGGACCCGCGGCGGTGACGTCACCGGGGTGGTGTTCCACTCCGACCGGGGCACCCAACTCAGGTTCAAGGGGTCGTCGCAACACCGCCTTGTTGGGGAGAGCGTAGAAGCTCGTCGAGGGCTTCGGCGGGTGTGCGCCATTCGAGGGTCTTGCGGGGGCGGGTGTTGAGGGCGAGTGCCACGGCGTCGAGGTCGCCGCGGGAGTGTCGGGAGAGGTCGGTGCCTTTGGGGAAGTATTGGCGCAACAGTCCGTTGGTGTTTTCGTTGGTGCCTCGCTGCCAGGGCGACTGCGGGTCGCAGAAGTAGACGGGGAGGCCGGTGTCGATGCGGAGCTGGGCGTGTTCGGCCATCTCTGCGCCCTGGTCCCAGGTCAACGAACGCCGCAGCTGTTCGGGCAGCGTGGTGATTGTTTTGGCAATGGCGTCCCGGACGGCTTCGGCACCATGACCTGCCAACGGCGGCCCGTTCTTGACTCGGGGTTCGTCGCCGTGGCCGTCCATGCGGGGCAGCCATAACAGCATCGTGAACCGGGTGCTGCGTTCGACCAGGGTTCCGATCGCCGAGGAGTCGAGACCGAGGATCAGGTCGCCTTCCCAATGCCCAGGCACGGCCCGGTCGTCGGCCTCGGCGGGTCGTTGCGAGATCATGATCTCGGGTGTGACGAACTTCTTGCCCCGCTGGTCGGTTCGTGCTCGCGGAACCCGTAGCGTCCGTCCGGTTCGCAGGCAGGCGACCAGTTCACGCTTGAGAGCGCCTCGGCCTTGGACATAGAGCGCCTGATAGATGGCCTCATGTGAGATCCGCATGGTCTCATCATCGGGGAAATCGACCCGCAACCGGTTCGAGATCTGCTCGGGACTCCACGACTTGGCCCACCGCCGATCCTGTCGGCGGCCATGACGCCGACCAATGAACCTCACGTCGGGCCCCGGGACCAGCTCGCCGTCAGGGCGAGCAATGATCCCCGAGAGCCGATCCTGCACATACTCGCGCAGCCGGTCGTTGGCAGCGAGCTTGGACACCTTCGGGCGACTGGCACGACGCTCGGCGTGCCACTGCGCCGTCGATGCCCGATACGTCAACTCATTGCTACGAGTCGACGCGTTCCGGCGCAGCTCACGGCTGATCGTCGACGGCGACCGAGCCAACCGTCGGGCGATCTCACGCACGCCAACATCCTGAGCATTGAGGATTGCAATCTCCTCACGCTCGTCAAACGACAGATAGCGGCCCGACACCGGGGCCAAATCAAGCGGCGACATCCCACCAGCCTCGCGGAACCACCGTGTCCCAACCGCCGGCGAGACGCCTGCCTCACCAGCGGCATCCTCACTCGAGAACCCGGTAGCGATCGCTTCCCAGAACCGAACCCGGTCCTCACGCCGCGCACTCGAAGGCCGCCCAGGCGACCACATCTTGCCCCTCATCGCCCGAATCGCCAGCTGCCGCTGATGCCTGCTCGTCATCGCCAACCACCTCCATCACCAGGTGTTGCGACGACCAGTTGAATCCGCCCAGTTCACCAGCATCCGCTACGGGGAACGACTCGCCGAACTCGGTGCTGTCCCGTCGATCGGGTCCGTCGGTGACTCGTTCGATAATGCTCTCGCCGAGACAGTCAACGGGCTCTACAAGACCGAACTGATCCGGGGACCCGACCAGGGACCATGGCCAACCATCGACGACGTCGAGCTCGCCACCTTGGGATGGGTGCACTGGTACAACACCGGGCGGCTCCACGGCTACCTCGACGACGTGCCACCAGACGAGTACGAGGAGGCCCACTACGCTCAAACCGCCACCACCGGGTCGATAGGAAACCAATAGAACGAGTCTCCATCAAACCCAGGGCGATTCACTCTCACCGACAGGTGTTGCGTTCACCCCCAGAGACCACAGCACATATGCGCTAGGAGTCTGCTGATTAATCCTGGTGGTGGTGGTGCTCGCGTTTTGATGGCGGGTTGGCGAGACTGCGGGTATGCAGGGCAACAGTGATCCGAAGTTGGAGTTG
>JAZGCP010000203.1:0-3503 GCA_036477035.1 Acidimicrobiia bacterium
TCGATGTTCGCCCGGTGTCCCGGGCTGTCCATCAGTCCCTCGTGTACCTCCGTGACGGTGGCGGCAAGCGCCAAATTCTCACCGGCGACCGAGAAGCGGATTCCTGCATCACTCACCCGATCCCCGACATCGCCCGTTTCCGGTGAACTGTGAGCGAAGTAGCCGGCCAAGTACATCTCCGTCGCATGCCCAACGCCTACGTCGGCAAGCGCGTCGCTCCACACCAACGGCGCCCGGCCGGCCGAAAGGCGGGCGGCGTTCACCAGGTCGAAGATCTCGAACGCAGCCCCACGATCCTCGGACAGATCATCAAAGTCGGATTCGCCGATTTGAACTACCGAATCTGGGTCCACGATCACCCGGCGGGTACCGACGACCGCCCGAAGATTGAGCACCGTCTCGATGAGGCGATCACCGGCAAGCCCGATAAACACCTCCTGAGCCACTCCGTCCGGGTCGGTCAGAGTTCGCGCCACGGCAGAGCCATCAAACGAGTCGGCCACCGCCGGTGGCATGGGAAGCACCACGCCCAGCGTCAGCACCAAGGTGGCAAGAAACACACCCCAAGCGGCGGCAAGGCCGGCACCACCCGCTCGATTCACCAGATTGAGCCCCGGAAGGCGGGCGGTCCGTTCGATGGCTCGAGTGACGACTGCAGCACCAATTCCGACGCCAACGAAAATGATGAATCCGCCAATCAACCGGGCAATTTCGTCAGACACGTCGGCCATAGCCGTCACGATGGCGCCGAAGGCGGGTCCCAATCTGAAGGCCAGAATCGTGCCGATGACGAGACCGACCAGATCCATCGCTTCGCGCACGAACCCGCGCGTCCAACCGCGGGCGAGCAACAGTGCCAAGAAAACGAGGATCACCAGATCGATCACTACGACGCCGGTGCCCTGGCCGCTCCCGGCTCGCCAGATGTTGCCGGTCGGGGCACCAATTCGATCCGCATCCGCTTGTTGGCTTTGCCCTTGCTCTCGGTCTTGACGACACGCACCCGACCCACCTCGCGGGTGTTGGCGACGTGGGTTCCCCCATCGGCCTGCTTATCGATGATCCCTATCTGTATCACCCGGATTGGATCGACCGATTCCGGGATGAGGTTGACCTTTGTTCTGATGAGATCGGGATCGGCGAGGGCGGCGTCTCGGGGCAAGAACAGCACGGTTACGTCGTGTTCCTGCACCAAGGCTTCGTTGAGCCGCTCCTCGACGTCCTTGCCGAACTCGACGGAGATTGAATCCAACTCGAAGTCCATCCGAGCTCTTCCCGGCTCCATGTTCCCTCCGGTCACCTTGGCTCCGAAGTCGCGGTAGATCACCGCAGTGAGCACGTGGAGCGCCGTGTGGGTTCGCATCAGGGTGTGACGTCGCTCCCAATCGATCCGGGCCGTGATCTCCGTACCGACATCCGGAGGCTCGCCGTCGACGACGTGTAGCAGCGATCCTGATCGCTTGAAAGTATCAGTGACCGTCACCGATCCGCCCTCCCATTCGAGCGTCCCGGTGTCGCCGGGTTGGCCACCGCCACGGGGGTAGAAGACCGTACGGTCGAGCACCACACCATCTTCCGACACTGCGACGATCGTGGCACCGGTCTCGGTGGCATACGCGTCTTTGGCTGCGATTTCGGCGGTCATGGACCCTCTGATGTTGTCCCGGGGACGTTAGAGGCGAAGTAGGACAAGGAGAAGGAGTCTCGAGAAAGCTTGCAGCCTTGAGATCTCAGACATCAGACATCAGACATCAGACATCAGACATCAGACATCAGACATCAGAGGATCGCACTTCTTTTTGAATCTGAGATCTGAGATCTGAAATCTGAGATCTGCACGCTGCGTCCCCAACTACTCCCCGTCGGAGTCCGGAAGCTCTGCTTCCGGTGAACCGGCCGACCGAGCCCGCAGGCGACCCAGGAGAGTCTCACCGGTCGGATATTCGACGAAGAGCTCCTCCGTCGCCTCCTCCCACGATTGGCCCAGCACCCGGGTCCTCCAGAAGTGACCCGTGATGATCTTCACGGTCGCCATGATCGGGACCGTCAGAACCACACCCCAGAAACCACCGAGGGCGGCGCCTGCGATCAGGCCGAGAATGATCAGAGCCGGATGCAGCCGCACCGTTACTCGCAGCACGGTCGGGCTGACGAAGTGGTTGTCGATCTGCTGAACGATCAGCGCGACCAGTCCGGTCCACAACGCAGTCTGCAGGTCCGTGGTGGCCAAAGCCACCAGCACTCCCAGGGTTCCGCCCACCCAGGGGCCGACGAACGGGATGATGTTCAAGAGCCCGGCGATCATCCCGATGAGCAGCCAGAACGGCAGGCCCACAAGCCAGAACCCGAGACTCGTCATCACTCCGACAATGAAGGCCACCACGACCTGGCCGCGCAAGAATCCGCCAATGGCCTGGCCGAGCTGGCGAGCCACGTGGGTGGCTTCGGCCTGGTGTTGTGGTGGAATCAGCTGCATCGCTTTGCGACGCAGCGTCGGAAGGTCGAGCAGCACGTAGAAGGCGATCACCGGCGCCAGAATCAAGAGGAACAACGATTCGAGCACACTCAGAGTGATATCGGTTATCTCCGACAGCTGGTCACTGAAGAAGTCGCCCTGGTTGTTGGTGATGCTCTCCTGCAACTCGTCATACGAGGGGAGCTCCACGGCATTCAGACCGATCTCGCCCGCAAAGTTCTCGAGGTCCGTCGCCAGATTGTCGTAAATCGTCGGGAAGTTCTCAGCGAGCTCCCGTCCCTGATCGGCAATGCTCGGGATGATCAAAAAGCCGAGCAGCGTGAGAAGAGCCAGCAGCGCCGTATATGAGAGGCATGAGCCAAGCCATCTGGCGACACCACGGCTCTCCAACCTTGCAACCACCGGATTCAGAACGTAGATCATCGCCACCGCAATCACGATGGGAGGACCGATGATCCAGAAACGAAGCAGCACCCACCCTATGACTGCAAACAGCAGCATGGTGCCGAGCAGACTCCAGGCTACGACTCCGACCCGCTTGATACCGCTACCGGCGTCACCCGATTCGGGCATCATGACACCGGAGAGCCGTCGGGGACGCGCCGGGCAATGCGCTTCTCCTTCGCCAGATCCCGCACCCTCCGCAGACGGCGGACAGTCAGCGGATCGACGGACTCCGCCGCCGGATCGTCCACAAGGCGGCGCAGTACCTGGTAGTACCGAGTGGCACTGATCCCGAGGTACTCACGGATCGCCCGATCCTTGGGCTCGGGGTATTGCCACCACGTAGCCTCGAATTCGAGGATGGCAAGATCCCGTTCGACCAACATGAAGAGAAGGGTAAGAGGGCTGTCGCGAGGAATAACGGATTTCGCGTTCTTGAAGTCGCCAGTCCCAAGTCGATGGGCACAGAGCCGGGTGCCGGATTCGAACCGGCGACATCCGCTTTACAAGAGCGGTGCTCTGCCAACTGAGCTAACCCGGCGAGCAAGACAACGGTAACGGACACAACTTCGCTGGTGTCGCG
>JAZGCP010000204.1:0-5622 GCA_036477035.1 Acidimicrobiia bacterium
CGTCAGGCTCGACAGCGCGCCGCTGAGGCGTTCGGCTTCGACTGGGAGGAGTTTCAGGATCGACACGACTTCGTCTCTCATGACTTCGAGACGGGCCGGCTCGACCTTTCCGGGTACCTGGAGCGAACCCTCTTCTACCGGGAACGTTCCTTCCGTCGCGCAGACTTCATCGAATTCATGATGGGCCAGACGAAGCCGTTCCCCGACTCGCTTGCCATCGTGGACGAGGTAGCGGCGACTGCCCGTTACCTGCTGGCCACGTTGAACAACGAGTCTCGCGAGCTCAACGAGCATCGGATCGAGATGCTCGGGCTGAGCAAGAACTTCTCGATGTTCCTTTCCTCGTGCTACCTGGGCGTGCGCAAGCCCGAACCCGAGATCTATCGCATTGCCATCGATGTCACGCAGCACTCACCGGATGAGTGTCTGTTCATCGACGATCGCTCACTAAATCTCGAGTGCGCCACGCTGGCGGGAATGCGGACCATCCACTTCACCGATGCTGCCGGCCTGCGAGCAGATCTCGCCAAAGAAGGCATCCTTTAGGAGCCCGCTGAACAATGCATGTCACTCATCTCGACGACCATTGTCTTCGCTGCGGCGTTCGGGTCCTATTCGGCCCCGAACCGCCTCCGCATGAAGGTGCCGCCCGAAGGGGCAGCGCTACGTGCTACATCACCACTCGCTGTGTCCTCGGTTCCGCCATTCCACGACGAGGAGTGACGAAGCCCGTTCTGGCTCCACCGTTCGAGACCTACTCGGCCTCGAACGCCTCCGCACGATCGAGCCACCCTGCGGGCGGCAAGTGTTCTACCTTGCGATCGGCGCGCCTGGCCGCCGATATGAGCAACGGCATTATTCAGCAGACCCCTAGCGTCGTTGAGCCAGTCCGATGAGGCCGACCCCGGCGAGAATCACCGGCAGACCGACGTAAGCCCAACCACCCACGATCTCATCTCCGAGCGTGATCCCGAGCGCGATGGCGACAACCGGATTTACGTAGGCATACGACGTGGCCACCGCCGGTCTGGTGTGAGTCAACAGGTATTGGTACGCGGTATAGGCGACGATCGACCCGGCTGTGATGAGGTAGACTAGGGCAAGCCAGGCTCCGAGCGGCGGAGCGGCCTCGATCCACTCGCCGCGCCCGACGCCGGCCATCAACAGCAGCAAGCCTCCTCCGATCATCTGCGCCGCACTCCCCATGGTGCCCTCCGGCAGGTCGAGCCGAGCCGACACAACGGAGCCGAGTGCCCACGAGATCGGAGCGATGATCATCAGCGCTGTACCCAGTGCAGAGGCCTGGAAGTCCCCTTCCTGGCTCAGCAAGGCGACACCGGAGAATCCGACCATCAGGCCCAACCACTCGAGTCGCTTGGGCCACGACCCGAACAGGCCCGACCACAAGGCGGCCCACAAGGGCATCACGGCGACTCCGGCAGCCACCAGCCCGGATCCCACTCCCACATCTTCGGCGATGGTCACCAGACCCAAACCACCGACGAACATGAGCCCGCCGATGACGGTCGAATTGGACCACTGTGCACGGGTGGGAGGTGGGGCGCCTTTCGAACGCGTCCACCAGTAGAGCAGCGCACCGGCAACAATCAACCGGATGCCGTTGAGCAGGAAAGGCGGAAAACCGTCTAGTCCGAATTTGAGACCGAGGTAGGTCGAACCCCAGAGCACGTAGACGGAGAACAGCGCGGCACCGACGATGGCACGTTGCCGTCGAGTCTGTGTCGGCCTCACAACAAGAGAACCCGGAACCGGCGGCGCGGTTGCGGTGCTACCAGTTCGATCCGATGTACTTGGCTTCCTGGAATTCGGCCAGACCGTGATGAGACCCCTCGCGGCCGATGCCGGATTGTTTCACCCCGCCAAAAGGTGTTGCCGGGTCGGAGATGATCCCCCGATTCACTGCCACCATGCCGGCTTCCAGCCGTTCTGCTATCCGCATACCGGCCGCTTCATCCCCCGTGAACACATAAGAGATCAGGCCCATCTCGGTGTCGTTGGCTTGTCGAATGACATCGTCCAAGTCATCGAAGCGAACCAAAGCAGCCACCGGACCAAAGATTTCCGACGAGAGGATACCGGCGTTGCGCGCCACGTCCTTGATCACAGTCGGGAGGTAGTAGAAACCCTTGCCGGCGGGGGAGCTACCTCCGGTCATCAAGACGGCATCCGAGACGGCGTCCTCCACCAACTCGGCCACCTTGTCGCGGCTTGGACCGTTGATGAGCGGCCCAACGTCGGTGTCCGCGTCCATGCCCGACCCGACCGTGAGCGACGCCATCGCCCGTGCCAACCGGTCGGCGAACTCGTTGGCAACCGCGTCGTGTACGTAGAAGCGATTGGCTGCAGTGCATGCCTCCCCGGCGTTGCGCATCTTGGCCTGGATCGCTCCTTCCACCGCTTGGTCTAGATCGGCGTCCGCCAGCACCAAGAAGGGGGCGTTACCGCCGAGTTCCATGGAGACGTTGAGCACGCGCTTGGCCGCCTGGGCGAGCAAGAGGCGCCCGGTTTCGGTGGAACCGGTAAACGAGAGCTTGCGCACTCGTGAATCGGCCAACATCGATTCGACCACCGGTCCGGAACGGTGCGCCGGAACCACGTTGAGGACACCCGGCGGGCACCCCGCGTCCTCGAAGACGTCGGCAAGGGCGAGCGACACCAGAGGAGTGTCCGAGGCCGGCTTCATGACCACGGTGCAACCGGCCGCCAAGGCGGGGCCGATCTTCCTGGTCGCCATCGCAATCGGGAAGTTCCACGGTGTGACCAAAACCGAGACCCCCACCGGTTGGTATACGACCGTCACCCGCTTGTCCCCTGCCGGGGAGCGATAGCTCTCGCCCCGGATGCGAACTGCCTCCTCGGAGAACCAACGCAGGAATTCGGCCGCATAGCGGACCTCGCCTGCCGCATCTGTCAGCGCCTTACCGTTCTCGCGTGTGATGAGCTCGGCGAACTCGTCCTCACGCTCGCTGACCAATTCGAATGCTCGACGGAGCACCTCGGACCGCTGGCGCGGCGCGGCGTTCGCCCATGCCGGCGCCGCCGCCGCGGCTGCCTCCACCGCCCGCACCCCGTCATCCGGCGAGCCGCTGGCCACATCTGCCAAGTGTTCCTCGGTCGCGGGATCGATCACATCGATGGTCTCGCCGTCAGAAGCCGACAGCCATTCACCTCCAATGAACAATCCCGTCCTGCCGGTGGCATTCAGCCGGTCCAGCATTGCTGTCATCCGAGGCCTCCTCTCGGCGCCCTAATGGTCCGCCGTATCAATGATCGTCGCGTCTCTCTGACCCCGGATTCGCCTTCCTCGTCGCATCACAGCGCTTTGAGCCCCTGCAGCGCCATCTCAGCAACCACGATGTCTTCGACGGCCACACCGGTGAGATCGGCGATGGTCACATCGGAGGGGCCGGTTCGACCAAGCACTGACCCGGTGACCAGTTCGCCGAGTTCAACGATCTTCTCTTGAGCCATTCCGGCGGCAACCGCATGAGCGCACTCCCCATGGTGGAGGGCCTGCGAACGGCTGTCGGCGGCTACCACAGCCGCATCCAGCAACAACTCTGGGCTCAACTCCTGCTTCCCCAGGTTGTCCGAGCCGAGCGCCGTCACGTGAGTGCCCGGTCTTACTCGGGTAAGGATCGGATCGGTGGCCGGTGTCGCCGTCACGATCAGATCACACTTGTCGATAATCTCGTCGAGGTCGGTCGTCACGGCAACCTCGAAGCCCTCCGCAGCCATGTCACGTCGATACCCGTCGAGACGTTCCTGCGATCGACTCCAGACCAGGACCTCATCGAAACTGACTCCGTGACGCAGCATCCGCAGCTGGAACCGGCCCTGTACCCCCGCCCCCACGATTCCGACCGCCTGGACCTCGGCTGGAGCTAGCAAACGAGCTGCCACCGCGCCGGCCGCTCCCGTCCGAAGCTCGGTGAGGTATCCACGATCCATCAGCACGGCCTCGAGGGTGCCCGACTCCCGATCGTAAACCAACATGATTCCGTCAGACGTCGGGAGCCCCCGCTCCGGGTTCTCGTAGAAACCGGAGGCAATCTTGACCACATACGTGGCCCCTCCATGGAGGTACCCGTACTTAATGTGGACGTCACCCGGCGGATCGTCGAAATGGAGCAGGCCAACCGGAGGAACCGTCACCGCGTCCTGGGAATAAGCAGCCAGGGCATTCGCCACCGCATCCACCAACGCAGCAGGATCGACCGCCGTCTCGATCTCGGTGGCTTGGAAGATTCGAGTCATCGTGACAGCACAGAGTCAAGGGTGGCGTCGCTCACGTTTCCTCCGCTCAGAATCACCACGGTTGGCCCCGACGGAGACCACCCACCCGACAGAATCGCCGCCACTCCAACCGCACCTCCACCCTCGACCGTGAGCCTCTCCTCTCGGTGAAGAAACGCCATGGCATGAGCGATCTCTTCCTCACCAACCAAGAAGGTCTCGTCGAGCAGCCTGCTGCAGAGATACACCGAATGGTGATTCTCTGGTCCCAAGCCGCCGGCTAACGCATCGGCGAGGGTGTCCTCCTCGACCACATCGACGAGATGCCCCGCCTCCATCGTCCGCACCATCGCCGGACCGCGATCCTGGCTCACTCCTACTACTCGGTTGGTCGGCGCCGACTCCTTGACGGCCAGAGCAATTCCAGCGGCCAGCCCCCCTCCGGACAAGGGAACCACGACCTCCCGCAGGTCGGGCACCTGTTCCAGTATCTCCAACCCGATGGTCCCCTGACCGGCGATGACGCGCGGGTCGTCGAACGGGTGGACCAACGTCAGCCCGTTCTCACTCACAAGGCGACGTGCTGCGGCATCCGCATCGTCCTGATCGGGTCCGGCCACGATGACGTCCGCCCCGAGTTCTTTCATCGCATCTACCTTGACCGCCGGTACCCGGCTGCTGATGCAAATGGTGGCTGTGACGTCGAGAGATTGGGCCACGAAGGCCACGGCGCGTCCGTGATTGCCACTCG
The DNA here is from genome assembly GCA_036477035.1 of Acidimicrobiia bacterium. Lineage (GTDB taxonomy): Bacteria > Actinomycetota > Acidimicrobiia > Spongiisociales > UBA11373 > JACZWZ01. Next base: position 5,009 of record JAZGCP010000204.1, read on the forward strand.
AAACCGCCACAACACCGGCGGCACGCTCATCTTCATCGAGTTGCAGCATCGTATTGGCGGCTCCGCGGACCTTGAACGACCCGGTCTCCTGCCGGCACTCGAGCTTGAGCCACACCGGAACCCGGGCAGCTTCCGACAACCGATCAGAGCGTTGCACCTGAGTCACCCGTGCCAGGCCTGCAATCCGATCCGTCGCCGATCGCACGTCGTCGATAGTCGGGTGCGGCGCCATCCGGGTAGCGTAGATCTCCCGGGATGGCGAGATGCTCTCGGCCACGCCACAATCACCGTTCGTGCAGCGCTCCGCCGGCATCCTCCTTCACCCCACGTCCCTCCCCGGCCCCTACCCCGTCGGCGATTTGGGCACGGTGGCGTACCGCTGGATCGATTGGTTGGCCGAAGCCGGAATCACCTGGTGGCAGACCCTCCCGATCAACCCACCCGGCTTTGCTGCCTCGCCGTACCAAGCGACATCGGCGTTTGCCGGCAACCCTCTTCTCATCTCTCCCGATCTGTTGCTCGCCGACGGTCTCATCGACACGATTCCAGCAGCAGACAGATCACCGGGACCGGTCGACTTCGAGAGGTGCGAAGCGTGGAAAGCCCCTCTCCTG
>JAZGCP010000205.1:0-2264 GCA_036477035.1 Acidimicrobiia bacterium
TCCCTCGTCACCAGATCATGACTCTGATCTTCGTTCGCATCGTGGCAATCCCGGCTGTGGCGTTTCTCGGGATCTGGTTCTTCAGCCAATTCCTCTTCACCGCCGGCAGCGTCGCCTGGGAGGCGCACGTGGCGGGCTTTGCCTTCGGCGTCCTGGTCACATTGCCCTTCAGACGTCGGTTGTTGCGAAACATTTCCACCGGGTCGTTCAATTCGGCGTAAGAAGTTTCCGGTCTCCAGTCACCAGTCTCCAGTCAGACATGGCAGTAGGGGTTCTCGGGATGGTCTTCTCGAGTCGGGAGTCGGCATCGGTCGAGAAGCGACACGTCACCGTTGGCTGAACACCTCGATTAGATCGGCGATGGAGTCGATTACCAAGTCCGGTCGCAGATCCTGTGAGACCTCATCGATCGACCGGGTGATGCCGGTGAGTGCCAGTACCGCTTTCCAACCGGCCGCCCGGGCCAGTGCCAGATCGGTCTCAGGTCGATCGCCCACAATCCAGGTGTCACCCGGTCCGAGTAGTCGAGAAATGTGCTGCACCATCGGCTGGTGTGGCTTGCCCGTCACCTCCGGTGAGGCTTCCGAGGCGGCTGCGATCGCGGCAACGATTGCACCTGCACCCGGGACGGGGCCTTCCGGCATCGGGAAGGTGACGTCGGTGTTGGTGGCGATGAAGCGCGCTCCCCTTCGGATGGCGGTCGCGGCCTTCTCCAACTTGTCGTAAGTGATTTGCCGGTCGAGACCGACGACCACACTTTGCGCGGAGGTCGCTTCTTCGGCCATGCTGCGCCCCGAAGCCAACAGGGTCTCCACCAGACCGGATTCGCCCACCACCAGTACCGGATCGTCATCGGATCCGAGGGCTTCGGCCGCAGAGGTCGCCGCCGTCGCGATCGACTGTGGCCGCGGTACGAAGCCGGTGTCTGCTGCGATTCGATCGGCGACATGATCGGTCGTCTTGGTTGCGTTGTTGGTGGCGAATATGACCTTCGTTCCGGAGGCTGCGATGGCGGTGAGAGCTTCTCCGGCGCCCGATATGGCTTCCGCGCCCAGGAAGATCACGCCATCCAGGTCGAATACCACATTGCCGGGACGCTGATCGGTCGCTAGAAACGAATCACGCATGCTCGCTCCATTCTCTGCCATTCTCCCCCGCGCCTCCGATGTCGAGTACTGGGCACTCGAACGAGCCGCCAAAGTACTCCGGGCGGACCCGGCAAGGTACCAGTCGGTCGAGGGGGTCGAATACGACCTCACGGAGCCGGCGCTCTTTCACTGGGGCATCTACTTCGATGATCGATGTCACGTCGAAGGTCTTGTCGGCCTGTTTCCGCTGGAGCGACTGATCCCGCACGAAGCCACGACGGCTTCGGTCGTCGACCGCCCCCGCCATCCGGTCCAGATTCGACCCGTCATGGCACTGGTCGATGAGCCGCTGCCGGTTCTCGAACCCACCGGCGAATCGGTTCAGTTTCATGGCATCCACCACCAGGTGATCACTCCGGTGGCGCCGGTGTCGTTCGATCTGTCGCAGGCGATCATCGCCGATGGTCATCACCGGGTGGCCGCAGCCCGACGCGACGGGGCCGACCCCATGATCATGACCATGATCGTCAACTCGGAACAGGCCGACCTCGACGCCGGGGCGTTCCATCGGGCCTTTACGCCGCAAGTCGTCTTGCCCGACACGATCGCAGGTTGTGAAGTGGTACGAGAGTCGCCGCTCGATGCGATCCACGCCGGTCGTGTAGCGGTCGTGACGAATGTCGGATCGATCGGGGTAGCGGTTACGGATGAAGCGGTGCCGGAGGTGTTGCGCGGTCTGCCCGCCGGGTTGGCATCGCGCTACGTGCTCCCCGGGTTGGGACTACAGGAAGACGATGCCGTCTACGTCCAGGACATTCGGCGGGCGTTGGCGGCTGTTGAGGAGGGTGGTACTGCGGTGCTGCTACCACCGTCGCAGGTCCGATCAGTGATGCGCGCCGCCGTCGACGGTGTTGCGTTGCCTCCAAAGTCGACCCGCTTCCGGCCCAAGCCGATACGTGGCTTCCTGATGCGACCCGATGCGAACTAGGGCCCCGGTTTTGTTGACCAACACCGATGGTTCGAGATACGCGGCGGGAGCCTCACGCCCCCGCGCTAGGTGGCGGAACCGAAACGTTCGATGGTCATCCCGAGCAGCGCGACTGTGCGTGCCAGTGAGTCCTCGCTGACTCGTTCGTCGTGACCATGGAACATTCTGAGGAAGTCGCCGAACTCGAC
>JAZGCP010000206.1:0-2462 GCA_036477035.1 Acidimicrobiia bacterium
GTCGGCGGCGGCATCATCATGGTGCCGGGGCTCGTGCTCTGGCTGGGCCTCGATCAGCATCGAGCGCACGCAACCTCGGTCGCAACGATCATCGCCATCGCATCGGCTGGCGTGGTGCCGTTCGCCGTCGACGGCGAAGTACGCTGGGATCACGCCGGCTGGCTACTCGTGGGAGCCCTGATCGGTGCCTACGTTGGCGCCCGACTCGTGGCGCGAATCTCCCCCGTTTGGCTGGCACGGGCGTTCGTTGTCTTTGCCCTGGCGGCTGCTGTCACTTTCTTGGTGACATCGTGATGATTCTCGGCCTGATCGCCGTGGGAGTCGTCGCCGGATCCGTCGCCGCCTCGCTGGGCGTCGGGGGCGGGATCATCTACGTCCCGGCATTGGTGACAATCTTCTCGCTTGCCCAACACGAGGCGCAAGGGACCTCATTGGCCCTCATTATTCCGACGACGATCGTCGCCACGATCGTGCACTCGAGGGCGGGACGAGTCGACTGGCGCATCTCGGGGCTACTCGCTTTGGGAGCAGTCGGAGGTGGATTCCTCGGGGCCCAGGCCGCCCTCGCTCTCGAGGCGCCGGTGCTGCGCAAGATGTTCGGAGTGCTCGTTGCCATCACCGCGCTGCGAATGCTGCACAAGACCCGAAAGACCGGACACTCGAGCGACGACCGATTGCCGGCCGACGACTAATCCTCGGCCGACGACTATTTCTCGGCCGGAAGGTCGATCCGCCCGTCCTCTCTCCAGAACCGCCTCAACTGTCCGCCGGCCGGTAGGTAACGCCTCCACAACATGGCGAGATAAGCACCGCCGGCTGCTTCTCCGAGCCAAACAATCGGATCGGACAGCATCCGTCGCAGAAGCGGGAGCAGATCCGATTCGAACACGGTCGGGAACTCCCATCCGAAGAACGGCCACCAGAAAGCTTCCGGTGTCGCCCACGCTGCATCCAGCAGAAGATGCACAAAGACACCGATCACCAGCCCGATGAACCCCCGACGCCGGCTGGTGCCCCGCCGTGTAACCAGGAGCGCCACCGCGAATGCCATGATCGGAAATACGATGCTGTGGGCGAACAGTCGATGCGTTCCAAAGGTGTCGTGAAAGAACACAGATCCAATCGGCTTGTCGATCAGATCCGGGAGGATCGACCCCATCAGGACCCACCTGAGATCCATATCGGGGTCGCGGAAGACGTACCGCACAATGAGAACCGTTGCCCCCAAGTGCCACAGGATCACAATCCGACCTCATCGAGAGCTTCGTTGGCCAGGGCGTCGGCGACGGTATTGCGTTCCCGCCGAACGTGGGAGATTTTGGCCTCAGCAAACCTCGTCAGGAGCTTTACAGCCTGACGCTGCAATGGTTTGAGATGGGAGGCCTTGACCCGATACTCCCCGGTAATCTGCTTGACCAGAAGCAGGCTGTCGAGCCGCACTTCGATTCGATTGACCCCTCGTTCCAGCGACGTCTCGAGCCCGGCGATGAGCGCCTCGTACTCGGCGACATTGTTGGTGGTCTCCCCGATCGCCTCTCCAACTTCAGCGACGGGGATTCCCGCCGGGTCGTACAGGACGAATCCGATCGACGCCGGACCCGGATTCCCCCGCGAGGCGCCATCGCAATAGAGGACATGCCCGGTCACTGCAGGGCCAGAATCCGACGACAGTGGATACAACGTGGAGGAAACGTCTTGGCGGCTTGAACCTGTTCGGCGGCCGACAACGTCAGATGGCAGCCGCCACAGACACCCTCTCCCAGTCTCGCAATCCCGACGCCCTCCGCCGACGATCGAATTTGCTCGTAGAGCTCGATCAGATCGGGATCGATAAGAGGAACGACGTCCTTCTTCCGAGCCTCCAGCCGGGCCACTTCTTGGTCGATCTGCTTCCAGGAGGCGGCAACCACCTCCTCTATCCGGTCCTTCTCGGCTGCCACCGCATCTCGCTCCTTCTCACGCTCGGCGCGAGCCGCATCGAGCTGCTCCTCCTCTTCCATCAGAGCGAGCGATTGGTCCTCGCGTTCCGAAATCCGCCGTCGCAGCATCTCGACCTCGGCTCGCAGGTACTCCGAGTCCCGTGCCGACAGGCCTCCTGCGTACAGCCGCTGCTCCTCTCGATGCGCTTTGTCTTCTTCGAGCTTTAGCTCGCCATCCGACTTGTCTGATGCGAGGTAGATCTCTCGGAGCCGTTCGGCCATCTCCGACAGCTGATGCTCGATCCCGGAGAGCTCCTGGTCCGCAGTTCGGTATGCCTCGAGTTCGGGGAGACTCGCTCTCCGTTCGAAGAGGCGATCGAGGTCGGAGTCGATGACTTGAAGATCCAGCAGGTCTTCAAGGCTTCTGATGTCTTCCATGCTGATGCCCAGGGATCGACGTCCACACCGGTCAGATCGACCACGTCGTCGATCGCAGCGGCGACGGCAGCGTACAGGCTCGCAAGGTCGCGGCGTTCGGTCGCG
>JAZGCP010000207.1:0-5479 GCA_036477035.1 Acidimicrobiia bacterium
AGTTAGGTATTAGGCACTAGGTACCAACGGCCCAGCGGATCAACTGCTAACTCCTAACTTCCGCATCTCCTCCGTCAAAGTGTCAGCCACCTATCCGAGTAGCGGACCTCTGCCGTGAGGATGGGATGATCGGCCCTAGGTGGTGGTGACGCCGGGTGGCAAGAAGTTTGCATCCAAGAACTCGAGTGTCTGGACAGAGTTTGACGGTGCGTTTCCCTCCCTAAGCAGGGGATGAGGGGCCCGATGGGCCGGGCCCCTCACCATTTGTGGCGTTTTTCTTGTATTCGCTCGGTGGCGGCGGTGTGGTGTCGCAGATCGTTGCGCGGCGTTGCGGCGGCATGGGGAGCCGTCGTAGCCCCTCGCTACTCTGCCGCCAATGACGCGCCTCTTCATCGAAGGCTGGGCACCCGAATACGGCGCTTCCGTAGGACCCGAGGAGAATCTCCGCGCAGCCGAAGGCTCGGTAGACGTCGAAGTCGAGCAGCGGCCGTGGGAGGCGATTGCGGGTGTCGATGACGGCATCCCGCAGGTCGCGTTCGTCGACGGTGTCCGCAGGATCGACGCCAGACTCGTGCTCGACGAGCCGACCGGCCCGATCCCCGGAATCTGTGGCTCCTATGCCGTTGGGGCGCTGCTGTGGGATCGGGTCGAGCGCCGTTCCGAGGTGATTGAAGCAAAGACGATCAGGCTCGCGGTGCTCGCCGGCGGCCATGTCCCAGAGCTGCCCGGCCTCGAATACGGGCTCAGCTTTGACGGTGTTTCCGTTGCCGACGACGACCCGGCCTCTCTCATCCGCGCCTTCCACGATGCGATGCGCCGAGCCGAGGCCTCTTTGGCCGAAGAACTGGCACAGGGGGGATACTTCGTCGTCGCCGACGGCCCGCTCTATGAATACACCGAAACCGACAAGATGGGATACGTGAAGAGCCACCGCCGGGCCTACCTGCCACCGGAACAGGCCCCACTTCTCGGTGAGTTGGGAGCGAGTCAGCGTACGCCGCTGTTTGCGATCGGCGAGGGCCGCTATCGCCGACTCTCCTGGTACGTCCGGTTGGTCGATCGGGCCGGAGGGCACTCCTGGAGCGGGATCGCCCGATGTGAGGCTTCGGCCAGTCTGGGAACGGATGTCGCGGCACGCCTGGCCGATAGAAGCGCGGCGGTCCTGCCTCTGGTCGCATCAGAGGGCCACATAGATCCCAGGGCACCGCAGAATCTGGTGCCGATAGCGGCTCTCGAGAAGGATCTGCGCCACGGCTTGGGTGATGCCGGACTGGTGTTGCGGGCGCTGAGAAAGGCAATGGGGGCGGCAGCATGACCGATGCAGTGGGGCGGGTACTGGGTAGCCAGCACACTTCGACGCGCGAATTCCGGGTGGCGATCGCTGATGGTCAATACCTGCAACTCGACGACCTGGTTGTAGTCGAAACCGAAGTTCCCGGTCGAGGGGAGGTCAACACATACGGCGTCGTCACCGAGGTGGAGGCGGTCTACGAAGGGGCGTCCTTCGAATCGGACACCTTCCGCATCGCCGAAGAGGGGTCGATGCCGGGGGCAGCCGTGCGGTCGGCTCAGGTGTCGGTGACCCGGGTCGATCCCGAGTTGTGGGTGGCGCCGAACCCAGGCGGCCTCGTGGAACGAGCCACCGGTGAAGCCCGCGCCAAGGCTCTGTACACCGACGAGATGAGCCGACCCCTTCCGGTGGGGCTAGCCCGCGACGGGTTGCCCGTATTCGTCGACCTCGACTTCTTCGATGGTCGCAAGGGCGGGCACATGTCGGTGTCGGGCATCAGCGGAGTAGCCACCAAGACCTCGTTTGCACTCTTCTTCCTGCGAATGCTCACCGGGCGCAGGGATATCGTCGGCGATGCCGGCAAGAACCTGCGAGTCCTGGTCTTCAACGTGAAAGGAGAGGACCTCCTGTGGCTGGACAAGCCCAATAAGGAATTCTCCGAGAAGGACGCCGAGAATTGGCGTGTTCTCGGCGTCGATCCGGCACCGTTTCCCTCTGTGTCGCTGTGGGCTCCGCCCCGTCCGCGGTCCGGTGACGTCGCGGTACCCGACACGGCGGGGCGTCAGGACGTTTCTGTCTTTGCTTGGACACCGCGCGAATTCATCGATGAGGGCCTGCTGCGCTTCGTCTTCACCGATGTCTCCGACACCCGCAACCAGGTGTCCTTCGTTGCGGAGCGGGTCGAGGCCCAGTTGCGAAGGTATGCGGTAGATGTTGCCGGAGTTCCGGGTGCGGTCGTGTTGCGCGATCCGGCCGAAGGCCATGGACCAGGGTCGCTGGTCACTCCCAACCGGGGGGAGCGGGTCATCGAGTCGCTTTCCGATCTCGCCGACTCCCTCGAGGAATTCTTGGATCCAATCGACGGCGAGCCTGATCAGCGCTGGACCGGCCGGGTCCAGCCGGGGACGGTGTCCGCATTCATGCGTCGGCTGGTTGCCGCGGTGGTACGACTCGGCCACCTGATCCGAGCAGGCGACAGCAGGCGGATAGACAGGTCGGCGGCGCAGGTGACGGTCGTGGCGATTCAGTCGCTCCACGACCTCGGCCAGCGCTTCGTTGTGGGTGCATTGCTCAGAGAGGCGTTTGCCGAGAAGGAGGGGAGCGGCCAGCGTTTCCCGCTGTCGGTGGTGGTCCTCGACGAATTGAACAAGTACGCCCCCCGCGATGGGCAGAGCCCGATCAAGGACATGCTGATCGACATTGCCCAGAGGGGTCGGTCGCTCGGCGTCCTTCTGGTCGGGGCGCAGCAGACTGCGTCGCGGGTCGCCCCCGAGGTTCTCGAAAACGCCGCCATCCGGGTGACGGGCCGTCTCGATGCCGCCGAAGCGGAGCGAGCCGAATACGGATGGATGCTTCCTTCGACCCGCGCCAGAGCCCGTCTGCTCAAACCGGGCACGATGGTCATATCGCAACCGGCCATCCCGGTCCCGCTGGTCGTCGACTTCCCCTTCCCACCCTGGGCGACCCGAAAAGAAGAGGTGGCCGAAGGTGATGACCCGTTCGAGGGTCTATGAGTGAGCAAGTGAGTATCCAGTATCCAGTATCCAGTATCCAGAGGGCGCGGCTGGTCAGTACTGGCTACTGGCTATTGGCTACTGGCTGCTGATGCGCATTCTTCACACATCCGACTGGCACGTCGGCAAGCGCCTGGAGCGTCATGACCGAATGGATGAGCACCAGGCGGTGATCGACGAGGTGGTCGACATCGCCGATCGCGAAGATGTCGATCTGATCGTGCATTCCGGTGACCTGTTCGACCGCCCGACACCTCCGGTGGATGCCCTCCGATTGGCGCTCGATGGTCTGGTGCGGCTCGCCCGCAACGGCGGCCGCCCGGTGGTTGTGGTGGCCGGGAATCACGACTCGCCCGATCTGTTCGAGACACTGTCGAGGTTCCTGGCGCCGTTCGGCGTGCACCTGGCGGGCCGCATCAAGGCTCCGGATGCGGGAGGCATTCTCTCGCTCGAAACCGGCTCGGGTCGCGCTCAGGTTGCCTGCTTCCCCTTCCTGCGGGCGGCGCAGACGGTCGACTTCATGGCCAAGGTCGACTCCTGGTACGGCGCCTACGCCGACAGGATTCGGCGCATCACCGAAACGTATTCCGAGGCACTGGCGCAGCAGGCCACCGAGGGTGACGTCACCGTGTTGGTAGCCCACTTCATGGTGGGGGGAGTAAAGGTGCGTACCGGGGTTCCTCGCGGCGAGCGGGAACTCCACATCGGCGAGGCGTATGCGGCCACCGAACAGGCGATTCCGACGGCGGTCGACTACGTCGCCATGGGCCATATCCACGCCCCTCAGCCGGTACCGGGTGCCCCGGTACCGGCGGAGTACGCCGGGTCCCTTCTCCAACTCGATTTCGGCGAGGCCGGTGAGCAAAAGCGTGTGGTCATTGTGGACGCCAAGCCGGGAATCCACGCGACAACCCGTTCGATTCCGATCACGTCGGGCCGCCGACTGATCCAGGTCTCCGGGCCGTGGTCCGATATTGCCGGACGAGATGACCTGGAAGACGCGTTTCTCGACCTCAGTGTGACGACGGAGGGTCCGGAGCCGGGGTTGATGGATGAGGCGCGGGAACGCTTTGAACATGTCATCAAGGTCCGGGCCGAATACGAGAGAGTCGAAGTCGAGCGCCGCGGGGCCATAGGTCGGCCGCTCGACGAGCTGTATGCGGAGTACCACCAGGAGGCTCATGCGGCCGAGCCGTCGAGCGCTCTGATGGATCTGTTCCGCCAGATCTCGGACGAGGTAGATATTGCGGCCCCTTGATCTGACGCTTCGCGGCTTTCGCTCCTATGCCGAGGAGTCGACCTTCCACTGGGAGGGGCGCGGGCTGGTCGGGATCGTCGGACCGACGGGCAGCGGAAAGTCCTCGATCCTCGATGCGGTCTCGTTCGCCTTGTACGGCAAGACGCCGCGGATCGAGCGCGACACCAAGTCCCTCATCAACCAGCGACGCGATGCCATGCACGTGGCGTTGACATTCGAGATCGATGGTGAGCATTACAAGGCCGTCAGATCGCTGCGACGTGGCGGGTCATCGGCTCACGCCTTCTATCGGGTCGACGACGGTGTCGATGTCGAATTGGCCGATAAATCCCGCGAGATGACGGAACAGGTCGAGGTGTTGTTGGGCCTTGATTTCGATGCGTTTCGTCGCTCGGTGCTCTTGGCCCAGAACCAGTTCTCCCGTTTTCTCGAGGCGACCGGAACTGAACGCAACCAGGTGCTCAAGGGGGTGTTCGACTTCGGTCGTCTCGATGCGATGCGAGCCATAGCAAAGGATCGGCTGGATGCTCTGGGCAGCCGTTTGGCGGTCCTGGCTGATCGGCGGGCCACTGCCGACATAGATCGAGCCGCACTCGTCTCCAAGACCGCCGAGTTGAGTGCAGCCGAGCAGCGGGCGGCGGCGCTCGAGTTGCTCAGGGAACCCTTCGAAGAGGTAAAGGAACGCATCGCTGCGGCCGGGGCGCGGGCCGAGCAGGAGAAGAACCGGTTGGATCGTCTCGACGGCCTCGCCCGGCGCATTCCGTCCCAGGCGGAGACTGCAGAATTGTTCATCGCCGCCGAGACGGCCGAGTCCGATGTGGGTGTGGCGCGCCAGGCGCAGATCGTCGCCACCGGCGAAAGAGAGGCGGCGTCGAGCGTGGTCTCAGACGTTTTGCTCCAGGTTGGCGGCAAGCCGGGCTTGACCACCGCCGGAGATGCCGTGGCCAACTGGAAGGCGGCGCGCGACCGAATGGTGGAGGCGGAGCGGGCGACGGTCGAGGCCAATCAGCGTGTCGAGCAGGAACGCGAGCGTGCGACCGGTATCTCGACCCGCTTGGAGACGGCGGAAAAGATGGCCACCACGGCTGCTGAGGAAGAGACGCTGGCGGTGGCGGTTCTCGAGACTGCCAGAGCGGCGGTCGAGGCTGCCCAGCAGGGCCACCGGGCGCATGTCCTTCGAGGTGACCTGGTTCCGGG